>CAJAVE010000374.1 GCA_903945325.1 uncultured beta proteobacterium
CATAGTTTTCAGTGCGTGCGCCTTCGCGCTCAGACCCCAGTGAGCCCACACTGCCACCCAGAAAGTTGGCGTTCAAATTGGAAACCTGGGGCCACACGGGCATCAGTGACAACTGGGTGTCCGCTTTTACCGAGCGCACGCTGCGCCAGCGGTTAACCTGGTAGCGGCAGCGGTCGTCGTACACCGGTACATCGCGGTAACGAGGTGTGCATTCCTGGCGCTTGACGAAAGTGCCATCCCCCTTGTCAATGCGTTCGGTCTGGCAGTCCTGGCCGTCCGGCACCTGCCGGGTCGAGCGCTGCTCGCGGCTGCGCGAGACGCCGTACGCATCGGCCGGAACACTGTCGCACCAGGCCGTATCCGACACCCGAGCCATCTGCTCAATCTGGATCTCGCGCGCCCAGCTGCGCTCTGCCACGGTCGCCGTGGTTTCCTTGGTGTACGTTAACAAAAGGACGAGGCCCACCACTGCAATCGCCAGGGTCGCCAGTACTGCCATCAGACAGCCTATGCCGCGTTTGGATGGATTGGATGGAGGAACGTGAGATGACGTCGCGGCCTGCGCTGACACAGGCTTGGGCGGGACCGTTTCACTATTCACCTTGTCTATCACTAGGGCTACGGGCTTGCTGCCATCCTGCCCTGCGCCGCAGCTGGTGCAATGGGCTGCTGCCGCCGAATTGGGCGAACTGCAGTAAGCGCAGTTCCAGTCGGTGCCGACGAATCGGTGGTTCTTGGCCTCAACCTCCTCACCGTCTTTCGGGAAGTAGCGCTTGGCCGGGTCTTGTACTGCACCACAGGAAGGGCAGTGCCGATGGCTATTGCCCAGCAGGCCCCTGGTGTTGCACTGGGTGCAGTCCCAGAGCATCTCGTAGTAAATTTCTTGTTCGGCCATGGTGTCAAGACGCTATCAATACAGGAGCTGTTTGCGCATATCTGGCGTGGTCTAAAGGCACATTTGACTCATAAAATCCTCGGGGAAAATCTGCCCTGTAACCTGCAGGGCCGAGCCCGTCAGTACGGGTACACCCCACGACCCGTCTTGCGACCCAGGCGCCCGGCCGCCACCATTTCACGCAGCAGTGGGCAAGGGCGGTACTTGCTGTCGCCAAACTCGCTCAAATACACCTCCATCACGGCCAGGCAGACGTCCAGACCCACCATGTCGGCCAGGGCCAGTGGGCCAATGGGTTGGTTGCAGCCCAGCTTCATACCGGCGTCAATGTCTTCAGGTGTGGCGAGTCCTTCGGACAGCACAAAAAAGGCTTCGTTGATCATCGGAACCAGGATGCGGTTCACCACAAAACCCGGTGCGTTCTTCACCGTGATGGGGGTCTTGCCCAGCGCCTTCGCCATGGCGTGTACGGCGTCATGGGTGGCATCGCTGGTCTGCAGACCGCGAATGATCTCTACCAGAGCCATCATGGGCACAGGGTTGAAGAAGTGCATACCAATAAACCGGTCCGGTCGACTCGTGACAGCGGCCAGTTTGGTGATGGAGATCGAAGACGTATTCGACGCAACAATCACGTCGGCGGGGACGATGGCGTCTATCTGCTTAAGAATTTTGACCTTCAGGTCGTAGTTCTCGGTGGCGGCTTCGATCACCAATTGTGCGATTTTCAAATCATCGTAGCGGGTGCTGCCCTTGATACGCGCCAGTGCGGCATCGCGTTCAGCGGCAGTGATTTTTTCTTTCTTGAGCAAGCGTTCCAGACTACTTGCCACGGTTGCAATGCCCTTGGCCACGGCTGCGTCCGAAATGTCAACCATGACGACCTGAATGCCTGACGTGGCACATGCCTGTGCAATGCCGTTGCCCATAGTGCCTGCGCCGATGATGCCGACGGTGGTGATGCTCATGTTGGTCAAACTCCTGTGAATAAATTGGCGAATGGGTCTATTGTCGGCGTTGAATCACCGGGTGCGCTGCGATACCGTATTGTTGTATGTCAATCTTTTGGGTTCAACTCAGTTTGAAGCGCGTGTGCTGGTGGACGTCGAACTCGTGCCACTGCCTTATGCCCGTTGCATGAAAGAGGTTGACCGCGGGCTGTTGGCCGGGTGCTTTGACACCCTGCACGACCCCATCCTGGAGTACGGTACCGCTGGCACGCTCAGCCGCTCTTTCGGGCGCGTATTGGTATCTATGGGCGGGTGGGCTATGTGCTGGTGTTTGACCGCGTAGCCAACGCCATTTCCAAAGCGCATCCTGATCTGGGCAGAGGTTTCGCATTGCAAGGTGTGTTGGTGGAGCCCAATCTCTACCTCTCTTTTTCACGCAACTATCCGGGTATCGAGCACATCGTTTCGCAGTTTGACCAGGGTTTGGCCAAGGTGCGCACTTCCGGCGAATATGCCCGAATCGAAGCGCGCTGGCGCTAGTCACACAAGCTCAACAGCCTGCGTGCTGGCTGGTGCGAAAGTCATGAAGAATGGTGCGGCACTTTCCGCCGTCCCAGAGACCTCAGGCACCGCCCGCGCGGCACATGTTTGCCCGAAAGACCCGGCGGTGTGTCAGCGTTCAGACTTCGGCGTGACAGCCGACACGCCATGGGCGCTGGCCATCGCGCGCTTCATGCGGCAAAAGGAATTCGAATTTCTGCAGCGGATTCCCAACCGCTGCGCACGGCCTCAGTAGCCCGCTACCGGGTGCGCCACGAATAGTGGCAGCCGACGCACGCGCTGGTCAAATTGGGCAGGAGCGTCAGTGCACGGTCGCGTTCGCCAGCGCGCGCCGCCTTGGCAAATTCACTCGCCGCCTTATGGCCATCCATGCCCAGTGCATGCATGTCGGGTGGCATGTGTGGGCCCGGGCGTGCTTCGAAGGGCAGGCTGCGATTCTTGCCCTGCGCGCTGAGCCCCAGCTTTTGCTCCGCAACGTCGCCAGCGTCCTTGATTTTGTCCGCCGCCACGAGGGTGAGGATTTCATTGATCGCCAGCAGGTTATCCAGCATTTCCTGTCGCAGTGATTCTTGCGCGGCAGGTGGCAGCGTTGCCCGTTGACGGGTGTCTTCAGCCAGTACCGCATGCGATATCAGGAGGCAACTGGCACCAATGATGCCCAGGCGGGCAAAGCCGCGTCGGTTGAAATAGAAGTGCTTCATGAAGTTTTTCCGTTTAATGATGAATCAAGAACAGTTGCTGTGATCCAGGCCTCCAGGCCGCCACCGGGGCGGCTTGTTAGCGTCACAACCCAGCCATTTGCGCGTGCCAGCTCCCGCACAATTGCCAGCCCCAGCCCGGATCCGCCGGTTGCAGGACTGCGCGAGGCTTCCATCCGGTGAAAGGGTTGAAACATGGCCTCAATCTGGTCGGGTGCAATACCGGGGCCGCGGTCGAGCACGCCAATGCGGAAACCCTGCGCCTCCCGCTTGCATGCCAGTTCCACGGGTGCGCCGGGC
>CAJAVE010000375.1 GCA_903945325.1 uncultured beta proteobacterium
ACCACCTGAACCGGCAGAAAGTCGGTGGTGTCGATCTCCAGCTTGCCCGCCTCAATTTTCGAAAAATCCAGAATGTCGTTGATGATGGTCAACAGGGCACCGGCAGAGTCCCTCACGACCTGCGTGAAATCCCTTTGCTCGGAATTCATAGAGGTGTCTAGCAGCAGGTCCGTCATGCCAATGATCCCGTTCATCGGTGTGCGAATCTCATGGCTCATGTTCGACAGAAATTCGGACTTCAGCCGTGAATTTTCCAGCGCCTGATCACGCGCGTCGCGCAGCGTGCGCTCGGCTTCTTTGCGGGGACCTATGTCGGTCAACAACCCAATGCAATGGGTAATGTGCCCTGCTTCATCGTGCACCGGCGAGCAATGCAGTTCCGCCGCATAGCGTGTTCCATCCTTGCGGGCGCAGGTGAGCTCTATCGTAAATCCCCTGCCATCCATCAGATCGGCATACAGCTGACTGAGCTTTTCGGGTCGTTCCCCCGGTGCTACCAAAAGTGCCGTCCGGCGTCCCAGCACCTGCGTTGAGGCATATCCGGTGATGTCGGTGAAAGCCGAATTGACATACTCGACGGCGGGGCCATCCTGTGTCACGTCCGCATTGGCAATGAAGATGCCCTGCCCGATTTCCTGCAGCGCGGCTTGCTGCAATCGAATACGCGACTCGCTGGCCTGGCGCTCACTGATGTCCTGGAATGAAACCAGAGATCCGACCACTTTGCCATCCAGCAACAAGGGTTTGGACCGGTAGGAAACCGGGAAGCAATTGTTGTTTCGATCAACAAAATGCTCTTTTCCGTCCAGCGAAACACCTTCATTCAGAACGGCAATCAGAGGGCACTCTTCGCGTGGGTAATGCCCACCATCCGGTTTGATATGGTGAATCGCCTGGTGGGCCTGCTGCCCCACCAGTTCTTCTGATTTCCAGCCCAGCAATTGCTCCGCCGCCGCATTGATGAACGTGATGTTGCCCTGCATGTCAGTGGCATACACACCATCGCTCAGGGTGCCCAGCATGGTGTCGCTCTGCAGGCGCTGGCGCTCGACCTCGTCTTTGGCGCTCTTGGTGGCGGCCAGTGCGGCACTGAGTCGCCCCATGAATAAAACACCCGCAGTGGCACCCAGAACCAGCACAACCGCCAGCAAAATCGTCTCCAGGTGCTTGAGCCGGTTTTTCTGCTGCTCAAGCTCCAGCTCCAGGGTCTTGAGCCGCAGGTCACCTTCGAGAAACAGGCGATTTGCATTTTCGTCCAGGCGCTCAAAGTTTGGTGGCACCTGCTTGAGCAGGACGGCAATTTCGTCCTCCACCTCGAAGAATACCTTGCGGTCTTCACGCTCCTGGGCTTGCCAGCGAAGCTGCAATTTCTCTTCCAGAACTCTGGAAAATTCACTGAGCTGCGCCAGTTGAGGCTCAATTTCAATGACTTCCATGACCACCGCTTGCCCCTTGCCGTCGGGTTGGTAACTGGCCTCGCGCAGCAACTCGTCCTGCCCCCCCACATTCAGGCGCAACTCCCGGCGCACCGTACCGCCGGTTTGCAGAACGCCCAGATCGTGCCGCAGTTTTTCAAGCTGGGTTTCCACGGCGGCGCGGATGCGCTCGAACCCCTTGACATTCTGTGTCACCGCCATGCGGTAAATGTCTTTCTCGACACCCTGGATGCCGCGCACAATTTCTTCGCCCACGAAAAGGCGCGCACGTTCGTTGTAACCCCGCTGGCTCAGATCGGATTCCAGGTCATTGAAGAACCAGCGCAAACCGAACACCATGCCAATACACAACAGGACAATGAAGGCCAGCCAACGCAAAGGCGTGTCCCCCCGCTTGTCGAGATAGCCACGCAATTCCTTACCGGAATTTGGCATACCGTCTGGCTCGGCTATTTGCCCGAAACGGGTGTTTTATTGTCCAGAAAGCCGTGCTTGCGGAAGATGGCCTGCCCCTCTTCGCTGGCAGCCAGCGTCATGAAGCGGCGCGCAAGATCCGGTTGTTTGGAGCTCGCCAGCAAGCTCAGTTCCAGAGCCTGCGGCTTGGCCAGATGCGGCGGCAAATCAATCGTATCCACGCTGCCGATGTTGTCTGCAAAGTAGCCCACAGCCCGCCAGTTCATCGCCAGGTCTGCCTCTTTTCGCTTGAGCGCCAAGGCAAGACTGCGGGAGTCTGGCGAGAGAAATGCAGCAGCTTTAACCACTTTTTGGTAGATGCCCAGGCTGTCCAAAATATCTTTGGTCTCTTGTCCCACACTTCCGGAGGTAGCGTTGCCCACGATGGCCGTCAGGTCCTTGCGCAGCAACTCCTGTGGGTCGCCCTTGACCTGTTTCGGGTTCCCTTTTTGAACCATCAAAGCCATCTGGTTATAGCCAACCGTCACAAAATTGCCCAACAAACCTTCCTTCAGGTACTTGGCCCGAAACGACGGCTCGCCCGGAAGATACCAGTCACCCACGCCGCTTTTCTTGGCCGACTGGTACAGGTGCTCCGAGCCGCCCTGGGCAATCGACAGCTTGACGTTCTCACGCGTTTCAAACACCCGGGCAATTTCGGTCATGGGGTGAACCATGGTGATGCCGCAATACAGCAGCAATTCGGGTTTGGCGTTCTGGGCGAATGCATTGCCACTGAGTAGCAGCAACACAGCGGCCACTGCACGGTAAAACTTGCTAAACATAGTCAATTCTCGGAAAAGTGATCAACCGGTCAATTAGACACCATGCGGATTCGCATCTGGCAACGTCTGCGCCCACAACCCGCAAGCGGCAGACCCTCCGATTGGCGTGACTTGGGTCTGCCAGAATAGGGGAAGGCGCACAAATGGCCCTGGTTGGCCGACCACAGGA
>CAJAVE010000376.1 GCA_903945325.1 uncultured beta proteobacterium
AGTGTGCCCACACCTTGCGCAGCATAGGTCAAGCCCGCAGGCAGGGTGTCGCTCAATGTGACCAGTCCACTGCTGGCGCTGCCACCCAGGTTGCTCACTGTCAGCGTGTAGTTGCCGGTCTGGCCCGCATTCACCGTGGCGGCTGCCACGGTCTTTTGTATAACCAGCTTGGCTCCCGTGGGTTTGCTTACGGTGCAGGTCGCGCAGCTGCCGTTGGTCACAGTCACCGTGTTGTCAATCGTGGTGACGTTGTCGGCGATCGGGTTGGCCACCGTGACGGTGTAGGTCTTGGACACCGGGGTGCCCACGTTGACCGTGATCACCTGGTTGTGGGTGGTGCCGGCTGTGCAGGCTCCCTGCCCTGCCGTCCAGCCTTCGGCGCTGCCGGTGTAGCTGGTGTTGGCCGGGGTGGTCTCGCACACCGAGGTGCTGGCCGAGGCGTTGGTGGCTGTCGTGGTGACGGTGTACAGCAACACATCACCGGCCTTGACGCTGGCGCCGGGTGCGCCGCCGTTGACGCTGGTCAGGGTTTTGACGGTGGCCAGGGTGCCGGCTTCGCCAAAGTTGTAATTGATGCCGTCAACCCCCAACGAGAGATCAATGCCGGTAATGCGATCCGTATCAGCAACCGGTGAATTCGCTGCAGCCGTACCGGTGGAGACCGTGTTGACCGTGCCCACATTGACCGCTGCAACTCCGTTGGTAAGGCCCGCAGGTGTCGCGGGCAGAGGCTCTTCCAGCACGTAAGTAATCAGCGGATTAAGATTGGTGAAGCTGTAGGTGCCGTTGACTGCAGTCGTCGTTGTGGCAACCGAATTCGCCAGATCGGTCGCGTCGCGCAGCACGACCGTGGCGCTCTGGATATCAGAGTCAGTGCCGCCTGTGTAGCTGTTGTTTGCGTTGATGTCCAGGTAAACGCGGCCCGACAAGCTGGGCCTGCGGACTTCAGGGAAGTTGTAGTTGGTACCGGCCTGATTTGCAGCCAATTTAATAGGGGTATAGCTGGAGTTACCGGTCAGGCCACCCCTTGTGTACACACCCTGATCTCCTGCTGTTGGCGTGCCCGATAGCGTAGGCGCAGGCGGATCGATTGGACCATTGATATGGGTTGCCGGTTGCGTTTCTGTGACGGTATAACCGGTCGCGTCCGCAGGGCTCAAGTCATTGAACAAATAGGCGCCCGCACTGGCGGCACTGCCTGCCGTGGACTGGGTCAGGCTGACCGGATTGCCGTAAGCATCAGTCCCTGTCAACACCACAATGTTGCTCACATTCATGCCGGTGTCTGTTCCTGCGGCACCCGTGGTGTAGGCAAACAAGCCGTTCACATTGGGGTCATTGAACACACGCCCGGCAATGGACGAGCGTTGCACAGTCAAGGTGGTGCACACCGATGTGTTATTGCCCGCTGCAGGGTCAACCTGATCGGTCGTGGCGCTGGCACAGTTTGGCGTGGTGCCTCCGCTTGGGTAAGCCGTCATGCGCACAGGGACTGTGACCGTAGCGATTTCGCCAACATTGAGCGGATTCCCCGATCCCGTTGAAATATTGCAAGTCATCACCTGGCCCGATACGCCACATGTTCCGGTCTTGACCACTCCAGTTGTTGTGAAGCTCGGCGCTGCACCAAAAAATGCCATACCCGCCGGCAAGGTATCGGTCAAGGTGGTGGTGTCGCTATTGCCTGGGCCAGTGTTGGTGAGCGTGATGGTCCAATCAAACGGCTGACGCAACTGCACCGGATTGACCGATGGCGTCTTGGCAATCGTCAAATCCACCCGCTGTCGCACGGTCGTAGTCTCACCTTCACTGTTGTTGAGGACGACAATGTTGTCGGTCTCATTGGTGATGACCGTTGCATTGGTGTTGTAGGCGTCACCCCCCGTGGCAGGGGGCGAACCGACGCGAAACACCAGGTAACGGTGCACTGCGGCGGCTCCACTGGCCAAATGGCCGGGGGCCGCAAAGGTGCAGGTCAGCGTCAAGGTGGCGGGCCCAGTCACAGAACTACCAATGTTGTCGCAAATACTGCCTGCAATGGTGCCGCTGTTGGTTGTGCTGGCCACCGTGCTGGCACCGCCATCACCCCGAAAGATTACGGTCTTGCCGGCAGGCGGGGTCATGGTGTAGGTGAAACCAAGGCCACTGACCAGCGAAGGGCCGTTGTTGGTCACGGCCACGTCATACGTGATGTCGTTGTTGGTGGACGCCGTACCGATGGCGGTCGCAGCAGGGTCGTAACCCAGCGGGTCGACGAGGTCGGTATTGTTGATGAGTGCATCGACTGCGGCCGGGTTAATGGTCAGCGTGGCAGTTTTGCTATTGTTGCCGTTGTCGGTACCAGCCGTGTTTTCCTTTATTAGGGTACTGACAGTGGCTGTGTTACTCATCGTGCGCACGGCAACCCCTGACATCCAGTTGGGACGGACGATAACCGTCACGGTTCGCGTGTTGGTATTGTTAATTGCGGCTGCCCAGCTGCAAGTCACCGTGGGAGTACCCGGGCCGTAAACCGTGTTGGCAGTCAGCCCGGAACATGTTCCACTGTTCGATGCCGACGCAGAGATAAAGGTAAAGCCTGCATCGCCTCCAGGAACGGTGAAAACATCGGCCACAGAGACACCGGTAGCCGGTGACGGCCCATTGTTTCGAATTGTCAATACATAGGTGACATTGGTTCCCGCCTGGGCTGGGTTGGCGGAAGTGATGTTCTTGCTGACCAACTCAATGTCGGCAATCGGGTCGATGGTGACCGAACCAGTGGCCGAATTGTTCGCTGGAGTGGGGTCGCCCTGCGTGGTGGATGTCACCGCCACATTGGGTGGGTTGGTAAACGGACCCGCAGTCAATGGGCGACTGACCGGCACCGTGAATGTCACCAGATCACCCGGTTTGAGTACCGTTGCCCCCGCCTGATTACAGGTGATGGTTGAGGTGGTCAAAGTCCCAGCTGTCGGAGAGCAGGTGTAGGTTGCGGTGCTCAAACCCGAGGTATTGGTGACCACGATACCGATGGCACCCAATACAGAACTGTTGTTGATGACGGCCGGAATGGTCAGTGTCATGCGGGTATCGGTCGCATCGGCGCCCGTCACGCTGGCATTGGTAAGGGTCGCCACATAGTTCACGGTGGTCTCGTCAAATTCGAGTGTTGTGGCCACACCGCCCGCGGTGGTCACGGTCAAGCCTGCGACCAGATCGGGGGAGTTTGGCACGGCCGTGACCGTGACAGACCGTGATGCTGGCCCATTGTTGGCGGGGTTGTAGTCACCTGGCGTGCCGGAATAGGCCACATTCGCACTGTTGGTGGCCGTGCCATTTGCCATGGCCATGGTGGTGATGGTCAACACACTGGGTGCGACCCCGGAACCAAGCGCTGCGTTGTAAGTGCAAGTAACTGTTTCGGTGGTGACAACGGTGGCCGCAACGCAAGACCAGTTGCTGCCCGACGAGCTGACGTAGGTTTCAAAGGTTGTATCCAGTACATCCGTCACGGTAATCGTGCCAGCCAAAGTCGCCACGCCACCCGCGGCATTGCTCACGGTGATCGTGCTTGTCATATTGGCGTTTTGCGCCACGATGGCGGGAGTCTTGGTTTTGCTTACACCCAGGTCCAGGCCGATGGGTGTCACGGTCACCGTCCGGGCCGCTGTGTTGTTACCCGCAATGGGGTCAGTCGGACCACCTGGGTTCACGGCGACTGTACCGGTCAAAGTGAAATTTGTATTTCCTGAAACGGTGGCTGGCGTACCGGTGACGATCGTCAAAACACTGTTGGCGCCTGAGGCAAAGTTGCTTCCCAGGCTACAAGTCACCGTGATCGGGCTGCCCGCCGAACTGCAAGTCCAGCCATTGGTGCCAGTGGCGCTGGTCAGTGTGAAATCGGCTGGCAAGGGAAAAGAGACATTTGCGCCCGTGGTGGCGTCATAAGGCCCCAGGTTGCTGGGGCGCAACACAAAAGTCATGGCCGTGCCACCCGCGTTGGCAGACGAGGGGCTGGGTACGTCTTGCGTGATAGACAAGTCAAGGCCCGGATTGACGGTGACGCTGTCCGTGGCGCTGTCGTTGGCAGTCACCGGGTCACCCACGGTCGTTTGACCAATGCTTCCACCAACTGTCAGCGTACCGCCAGACACCTGGGAAGATATTTTGGTTACGATGGACAAGGTGGCATAGGCTGTTCCAGAAGCCAAAGCGGCGCGGGTACAAATGGCGTTTGGTGCCAGGTAGTTACAAGTCCAGCCCGTACCGGTACCTGACACGTAGGTTACCGTTCCTGGCAGGGGCACCGTCACTGTGATTGGCCCAGAGGTGTCTGGCCCCAAATTGGAACCAGTGATCGACCAAGTCACATTGCCCGCCCCAACCGCCGGGTCGGGGGCGCCACTGATGGCAAAGCTCAAGTCAGCCCCGGCGTTGATGGTGGTGTTTTGCGTCAGACTGTCATTGCCGGGCGCAGTATCGGTGTTGTCTGTCTGAGTCGCAGTGGCGGATGGCGAAATCGTGGCGGGTGTCGATGCTCCCGTCTGGATCACCAGCGCGATGGTTTTCCAGTCTGCCGATGTAATGTCCACCGGAACGGCCGCATAGGTACAGGTCACTGTGCCTGGCGTGCCGCCGTTGTGCAGACAAGTGCCGCCCCCAGCACCATCGCTGACCGACACGAACGTGGTGTTGGCTGGAATAGGCCAAGTCACGACGACATTGGTCGCAATGGCCGGTCCGCCGTTTTTGACAACCGTGGTGTAGGTAATCTGGCCCCCACGGATGGCGGGATCAGGGCTGTCCGTGAAGGAAGACACCTGCACATCCACATTGGCGGCTTGCGCTGTACCCATCACTCCAAAACCGACGCCGGCCACGCAAATCGCTGCCACTGCGCGCCAACCAGAGCGCTTCACCCAATTCAAAATATTCATCGTGCCATCCACATTTGTGAGCCACTCAACCGTGAAAATATATGACTTTTAGGGCTCTAGCCCCTATCAGCATTGCGCAAGCAGCTACCAAAAACATAGCACTGATACCCCAGCGCATGCTTCCACCACCCATTTTCCATCATGTGATTACAGTCACTGAAAATTACTGGACCTGACTGAAATGGCCCAAAGCTGACCAAAACTGCCAAAAACTGAAAGCAACTGCCCAAAGTGCGCACTAATGCACACAAACAGTCGCGCTCACACAACGCGTACGGGGTCTCTCAGTTGGTATCCCACCTGCCGCACGACTTTTACGACGCCCGCATCGGCGCCGAGCTGCATCAGTTTTTTGCGCAGCCGGGCAATGTGCGCTTCCAGTGCATTCTTTTGGTCCTGAAGTGCCAGCAGTTCCATCAGTTGCCAGTGTTCAAGTTTGCGCTCGGGGGCGCAGGCCAGTGCATACAGCAATTTGACTTCTGGCTCACTTAAAACCACCGCACCCGCATCAGAGACCAGCTTGCGCTGCTGCAGGTCCAGCCGCCAGTGCGCCTGCAAAGGCAGGGGCTTGAGTCGGCGTGACAAGGCTCCAATGGCCGCCCTAAGGGCCTCCATTGAGGTGGGTTTGGTAAGGTAGATGTCCGCACCCGAGTCATAGCCCTGAACCTTTTGGTCCAGCGAACTTCTTCCGGTGAGCAGGATGATGCCCAGGTGGGGATGGCTACGGCGCAGCCGACTGGCCAGGCTCAAGCCGTCTTCGCCGGGCAGATTGATGTCAAGCACCAGCAGATCAGCGGTGCTGAAGGCTGCCATTTCTACCAAAGATTCGGCACAGCTTGCGCCCTGCACCTGGTGGCCATGGGTGCGCAAGGCGGCCACCGTCATGTCACGCAGCGCGTCGTGGTCTTCTATGACGATGATATGGAGTGGGGTAACCATAAGGTAAAGGTGATTTTGCCGTCCGCATTGCCGTTGGCCACTTGGCCGCCCAACAAGGCCGTCAAGGCGTGTACCAAATACAGACCCAGCCCCGAGCCCGTTTTGGCGTGCGCGCCGGGGCTGCGATAGTATTTCTCAAACACCCGCGCAGGGTCTGGCACGCCCGCCACGCCCGGCAAGTTTTGCACGCAGATTTGCACACCGGCCGTGCCCCCGTGCACAACGGACTCGATGGTGATGTCAACCACGCTGTGATCAGGTGAATACTTAACCGCGTTGCTGACCAGGTTGGTCATAACGATTCGCAGGAGTTGGGGGTCGGTCTGAAGGTGCGTGGCATCGTGCCACGTCACGCGCACGCGGCCATCGACCCAGCGACCGGCCGACAGAGCAGCAAAAACTGCTTTCAAATCGCAGTGCTGCGCGTGCACACGCACTTTCTGATGCGTCAGTTCATCCAGCTGCTGGCAGCGTTCCACAATGCCAGTCATTTCATCCAGCGCCACCATCGCATAGTGCTTGTCCATGCCCTGGTCTTGCATGGCCTGGGTGTCAATGCGCAGGATGGAAAGGGGTATCTTCAGCTCGTGGGTCAGCATGTCAATGAAGTGGTGTTGCTCAGACAGCGCCTGTTGCAGGGCGTCTGTGGCCATGCGGGTTTGCTTCTCACTGGCCTGCAGCCGCTGGTTGCTGCGGTGAATGTAGGCAGCGATGGCCATGCTGATGCCCAGCAGCGCCAAGGCCCCCGCCAAAGCTTGATAGAGCGGCGTGTGATCGGGCTTGGCGGCATCGAACAAAAAACCATCCGGCTTGAACCCCACAGAAAGCAGTCCGATGCTGGCATAAGTGTCAGCAATGGCTTGCCAGCGGGCCGGGTTCATGTAGCCCACCTCGATCAGATTGGGTTGCAACAACGGCACCATCTGGTCGACTTCAAATTGCAGGTGTTCACGCGAACGCTTTTGGGAGTACTCGGCCAGGATCAAGTCAATGATTTCATCCGGATGGCTCTTGGCGTACTGCCAGCCGCGCAAACTGGCTGCCCGGAAAGCTTTGGCGCGCGCCGCATGCGTCTGCAGCTCGTGTTCAGAGGTGAAGAGGTTGTCGCCATAAAAATCGATACCGACCGAGCTCGGGCTAAAGGCGTGGTACGAATACCCGGCTTGCATGAAGTAAAAAGGCTCGTCAGACAGGTAGCCGGACATGGCGTCCACTGCCCCACTCATCAGGCTGCGGGAATCAAAGCCATGCGGCATCTGCTGCATCTCCTCCAGTGGCACCCCTTTTTTGCGCAGCAAGGCCAGCAGCTCCTGGGACTGCGGCTCCAGCATGATGCGTTTGCCACGTAAATCATGCAGATCAGTCATTTTGGAAGAGGTAAAGATCTGATACGGCGACTGCTGAAACACCACCGCCAGCACCACCACCGGCTTGCCCGCCGCGCGCTCCAGCAACAAATTGCTGGAGCCAACGCCATAGTGCGCGCTGCCATCGAGCACCCGGCCCACGGTATCGGTATGCGCGGTAGCCTCCAAAATTTCCACGTCCAGCCCCGCCGCCAGGTAATAGCCCTGAGCCTTGGCGGCGTAGTAGCCGGCAAACTGGAATGCGTGTGTCCACTTGAGTTGCAGGGTGATCTTGTCCAGTGCCCAGGCCGATGGCGCTAAAGCCAGAAGCCAGACCATAGCGAACCAGTGCCAGCTCAATACGGTGCGTGTGGTCCTGGTCACAAAAAGTCGCTGCTTTCTACGATGTCGGCAAACGAGTTCAGACTGGTACGCAAGCGACCCCTCCCGTACGGTAGTTAGTTCAAGTCCGTAGTCTGACACAAGAGGCGCTCAAACCCTCGCCACCGAATGGCTACACGCCGACGTGCGCAAAGCGGGCTGCTTCAAAGGCATGCGTGGGAATCAGGTTTGCTACTGCTTTAGTAGCTGGTTGCGCAGTTTCCACGGGGGCTAGAGGCGCTTTTTACTCTTTTTTAGTCGCGAAATCTGGTATTTGATGCCGCCAGGCAGCGCGGGCAGGGACTACTCGTGCGGCCAGCACCACGGCTTCGGCTCGCGCAGCAACTGGGTGATGCCAGCCGTAACCCGCTTGCTGTCACTGCCGTCCTGCATGGACACCAGCAGCGCGACAGGTGTACGCCACACATCCAGAGACGCCGGGTTGCGTGCGAAAGAATTGACCGTCATCCAATGACCTTGCATAAAGAGGCCGCCTGGTCATTGTGGTGTGAGCCAGTGTCCGGCATATTGAGACAGCTTAAGTCTTGTAAAGTTGCCACAAATGCTCCCGTTGACCATCAGCATGGACAATGGCACACCCCGACTGGATCGTCTGTTGCCTGGCGTACATAAGCCTGGACGCTCCGACTTTGAACCTTGGCGGCCCGTGAAGGAAAACTCCAATCATGCAATCCCATACACCCACAGTCAGCTGGCTTAACCAGGCCGTTGGCCTGATTGAAGCAGACTACCTGCGCAGCGCCGATACGCACCTGATCCCGTTGCCCCTGCCTGCGTTTGCTGCTCACGGCATTGACCTGTATCTGAAGGACGAGTCCACCCACCCCACCGGCAGCCTCAAGCACCGGCTGGCGCGATCTCTGTTCCTGTACGGCCTGTGCAACGGGTGGATACGCGAGGGCTCCACCGTCGTTGAGGCCTCCAGCGGATCAACGGCCGTGAGCGAGGCCTACTTTGCGAGGCTTTTGGGTCTGCCTTTCATCGCGGTGATGACCCGCAACACATCGCCCGAAAAAATCGCCCAGATCGCGTTTTATGGGGGCCGCTGCCATCTGGTGGACAGCGCGACCGAGGTCTACGCGCAGGCGCGGGAATTGGCGCAGCAAACCGGCGGCCACTATATGGACCAGTTCACCTATGCCGAGCGCGCGACCGACTGGCGCGGCAATAACAATATTGCACAAAGCATGTTCAGCCAGATGGCGCGCGAGCGTCACCCCATTCCGCGCTGGGTCGTCGTCGGCGCAGGCACGGGTGGCACCAGCGCCACGGTAGGCCGCTTTATACGGTACCAGCGCTACACCACGCAAGTGTGCGTGCCAGACCCGACCGGCTCGGCGTTTGGTGAATACCACCGCACCGGCAATGCCTGCGCCAGGGGCGACGGATCACGCATTGAAGGCATTGGCCGGCCCCAGGTGGAGGCCAGCTTTATTCGCACGCTGGTAGACCGCATGATGGAAGTGACTGATCTGGACTCTGTTGCGGCCATGCGCGCCCTTTCCAGCCTGCTGGGTCGCAAAGTGGGACCCTCCACCGGCACCAACTTTATTGGCATGCTGACACTGGCGCAGGAGATGCGCCAGGCGGGCGAGCAGGGTTCCATCCTGTCGCTACTGTGTGACGCCGGTGAACGCTATTTGGGCAACTACCACTGCGCGAGCTGGATCAGTGAGAACTTCGGCGATTGCGCACCATCCGAGCAATGGGTGCGTCACGCAATGGTTGCAGGCCAGACGTGCTGAACCGGCTGCCCACCACAATTCGACGGCGCGCCCTGATGGGTGCCAGTTTGGGGGCAGTAATCGCATTGCCTTTGGGTGCGGCGCCTGCGACCCACAAGCCCATCGTGTTTCCGCGCGACGCCGGTGCGCACCCCGACCACGCCATCGAATGGTGGTACGTGACCGGTTACGTGCTGGGTGAAGCGGCTGACGTGACCTATGGCTTTCAGGTCACATTTTTCAGAAGCCGTGTGCCACGGACACAAAACATGAAGTCCAGCCTGGCCGCCCGCCAGCTGATCTTTGCCCACGCCGCTGTGACCGACGTGAAGGGCCAAAAACTGTGGCATGACCAACGGCTGGCACGGTCATCCGGGGCTGAGCCCGGTTTGAATCCCAGCGATAGCGCCTGGGCAGGCACCACGGACACCCAGGTCCGGCTGGGCGACTGGTCGCTGTCCCGCAAAGGGGCCGATTTGCAGGCAGTCATCCAAGCCAAAGATTTTGCAATTGTGGTGACGCTGACCGAGAGCCAACCGGTCCTTCTGCAAGGCGATCGGGGTTTGTCACAAAAAGGGCCTGATGCAACGCAGACCAGTTACTACTACAGCCTGCCCCAGTTACAGGTTCAGGGTCACCTGGAACTGCAAGGTAAGCGGCACACGGTGGGTGCAGGCAGCACGGCGTGGCTGGACCATGAATGGAGCCAGCAAATCATGCCACCGCTGGCAGTGGGCTGGGACTGGATGGGAATCAACCTGTTTGACGGCAGCGCGCTCACGGCATTCCGGTTGCGAGACAAAGATGGCAATGCGGTGTGGGACGGAGGATCCTTCAGGGCCAACGACCGGCTGTTTACCTTTCACCGTGGCGACGTGACTTTCAAACCCCAACGAAGCTGGAAAAGCCCGCTCAGCCGCGCGTCCTACCCGGTGGAGTGGATTGTGCGCACGCCAGCCGACTTCTACACCGTGCGGGCATTGGTCGACAACCAGGAAATGGACAGCCGAGCCTCAACTGGCGCTATCTACTGGGAGGGTTTGTGCAACGTATGGGACAGCAACCAGCGCCTGGTTGGGCGCGGTTACCTTGAAATGACCGGGTATGCAAGCCCGATGCGGCTATAAACCGCACGGTGCCTGAAACGGATCAGAAGTCCATGACCAGCGAGACGTTGATGTGGCGTCCGGGCTGGGTGTAAGCGTCGGCCTGCGTAACGGCGTTGGCGGTGGTAAGGCCCTGCACATCGGACCACAGCCAGTGCTTGACATTGGTGGCATTGACCACGCCTGCAGTCAGGCGCAGGTTTTTTCGGATACGCCACTGGCCGGTGATGTCCAGAGTGGTAGCCGCTGGAACGCTGGTGAACTGGGTGCTGCCCGCACGCACACCTGCTGTTGGGTCCACATCGGACGCATCCTTGGCGGCATGGCGCCGCACATCGGCACGCAGGGACCATCCGGCCGTGTCGTACTTCAACCCAAGCGTGGCGGTGGCGGGATCGATCGAATTCAATGGCAATCCGTTGCCGTTGTCGCGCCCGCGCGCCAGGCCAAAGGTGAACGGTGTACTCACCGCACCAACACCCCAACGGCCCCAATCCATGTTGCCCTTGACTTCAAGCCCCCAAATGGTGGCATTGTCCACATTGATGGTTTGAAAAACGTTGGGGTTGCTCACGGTGTTAGCGCCCCCCAGAAACTTTTTGTCCACAATCAACTGTTTGAAGTCGCCGGTAAAGGCTGCAAGGTCCAGACTCAGGCGCTGCAGTCTGGCGCGCACACCCAGCTCAATGTTCTGGCTGGTCTCGGGCTTCAGGTCAGGGTTGGGCAGCAGTCTGGCGTTCACACCGGGTGAGGGGTCTAAAAAGCCGTTCAACTGCGCCGCATTGGGCGCGCGGAATCCGCTGGCATAGTTGCCATAAACGCTCCACTGCGGCGTTACGCGAAACAAGGCGCCCAGTTTAGGTGACGTGTTGATACCTGAGAGCGAAACACCGGGGGTGGTGGCGGGCGGCGCGTAGCCGTCCTGACTGATCACGTCCACCGCGAAGCGCTCAAAGCGCAAACCCGGCGTAATACTCCAATGTTCACTGGCAAACTCGGACTGTGCATACAGCCCGGCATTGCTGTCACGTGCGTCGGGAAAGTACTTTTTGGGCACATAGACTGCCAATGGAGCGGGGTCGCTTCCGGCAAACCAGCTGGTGACGGTGGTGCTCGCCAAATCCAGCCCATAGCTCAATTTTTGCGACCACTGCTGTGACACCACCATGGATTTACTGGCCTGCACCCCGAGCTGCTGGGTGTGTTCAGTGTAAGAGGTGTCACGCACACGAAAGCCCCCATCGTTGCGCACAGTTCGACCATTGTCCTGCGCGTCGGAATTTTGCACGCTCACCAGGGTCTGAACCTGGTCCGCCCAGGCAGATCTGAGCACGTAGCGCCCCTCCCAAGTCAGCCGATCCCGACGCAGGTTGTCCCAATCTGTCTCGTCCGCAACCAGTGCTTTCGTCGCGGTGGTGGTGGGCGCTGGCAGGGATGCAGCGCGACTGGACAGAAGTAATGTGTCTGCACTCTTTCCGACATGTTCCAGGGTGATCACATGCTTTTGTTCAGCACTCGGTCGCAACACCAGTTTTCCCAAAATCGAATCGCCGTGATGAGTTTGGGGGTTGGGAGTAGTCCGGTTGATGTTGGGCGCATCGTTGGCCCCAAGGTTGCTCAACGCATTGGACTTGCGAGAAGTTCCGGTCAGCAACCATTGCACCCCATCACTCACACGCCCGGCCAAAGTGGCCGCTGCACCAACGCCTTCGTCGTCACCACTCCAGCTGGCTGACACACGTCCGGCAAGTTCCTTGCGCGTACCCGACGCATTGAGGAAATCAAGTGGTTCGTGGGTGATGAAATTCACCAGTCCCGCAAGGCCGTCGGAGCCATACAGCACAGAGCTCGGGCCACGCACGACTTCCACGCGCTTGATCAGATCCAGTGACATGGCGTCGCGTCCAAAAGCATTATTGCCGTTGACGTAGCTACGAGGTGCACGGGTGCCATCGACCAGCATCAGCACACGGTTGGAACCCAGCCCACGAATGGTGAAACCTGCATTGCCATCGCGCCCGGTGGAGTTGCTGGCGCCGGTTACGGTAAACCGTGCCGGGGCGTGCTTCACGGATAGGTTAGGAAGGTCCTTGACAAGGTCTTTGATATCGCCCATTTGCCGGCTCTCAAAGTCGCTTGCATTCAGCACGTCTACCGACATCGGCAAGTCATCGCGGAGCTGCTCTATGCGTGCACCACTGACCACGACAACATCCAGGTTGGTTGCAGCGTTTTGCGCTCTGGCCAGACCGGGTGCGAGACACAGAGTGGCAACTGCTACCGCGACTGCGCGAGTTTTTACTGGGTGGGTGTGCGCTTGGGGTGTCATGAAATTGCCAAATGGTTGCCTATGTTGCGGGCGATTATTCGGCAATAACGGTAGCTGGTGTGAAACAACTGATCGCAAAATTATTGCAGATTAAGGTTCCGATAGGGCCTTTGCAGGAACATTCTCCCGTTCGTATTCACCATGCTACGTCCCCAAGCGAACGCACTTAGCAAAACGGGGTATCAGGTACCTAGCATCGACCAACAAGGAACCTTTGAAATGAAAAATTTGAAACTAGCAAGTGTTGCCGCAGTACTGTTGACCACTTGGGGGCTTTCAGCTTTTGCCCAAGATAGCGCGAATCAACCCACGTTGACGGCTGAGGAAAAGGCGTCATCAAAGAAAATCTACTTTGAACGCTGTGCCGGTTGCCACGGCGTTTTGCGCAAGGGCGCAACGGGCAAGAACCTGGAACCGCACTGGAGCAAAAAACTGCCAGACGGCACCATGCAAGAAGGCGGAACGCTAAAGCTCGGCCAAAACCGGCTTGAAAAAATCATCGGTTACGGTACTGAAGGTGGCATGGTCAACTTTGATGACATTCTCACCAAAGAAGAAATCACGTTGATGTCGAAGTACATCCAGACCACGCCGGACGTACCGCCCGAGTACAGTTTCAAGGAAACAAAAGATTCCTGGAAAGTTATCGTAGCGGTCAAGGACCGCCCGACCAAGCAGATGAACAAGTTCAATCTGAAAAACTTCTTCTCGGTCACCCTGCGTGACACCGGCGAAGTGGCTCTGATTGACGGCGACACCAAAGAAATTCGTAGCATTGTCAAGACCGGCTATGCGGTACATATTTCCCGACTGTCAGCCTCCGGTCGTTACATCTATGTGATTGGCCGCGATGGTCGCTTGTCGTTGATCGACCTGTGGATGGAAAAGCCTGCTGTGGTGGCAGAGGTCAAAATTGGCTTTGATGCGCGCTCGGTCGACACATCCAAGTTCAAGGGCTACGAAGACAAGTATGTGGTAGCCGGTTCTTACTGGCCGCCTCAATACGTCATCATGGATGGCGACACACTGGAGCCTCGGAAAGTTGTATCGACCCGCGGTATGACCGTGGATGGCGAGTACCACCCTGAGCCGCGCGTTGCCTCCATCGTGGCTTCGTTCATCAAGCCGGAGTGGGTTATCAACATCAAGGAAACTGGTCAGATTCTGCTGGTTGACTACTCCGACATCGAAAACCTAAAAACAACCACCATCGGTTCTGCCAAGTTCCTGCATGACGGCGGCTGGGATGCATCCAAGCGCTACTTCCTGGTTGCTGCCAACGCCTCCAACAAGGTTGCTGCGGTGGACACGAAGACCGGAAAATTGGCTGCTCTGATTGATACCGCCAAGCTGCCTCACCCTGGGCGCGGTGCAAACTTTGTTCATCCACAGTTTGGTCCCGTCTGGGCTACAGGTCACCTGGGCGCCGACGTGGTCACGCTGATCTCCACCCCTTCGGACAATCCAAAGTACGCCAAGTTCAAGCAGTACAACTGGAAAGTTGTGCAGCAAATGAAGCACGTTCCGGGCAACCTGTTTGTTAAGACGCACCCTGTATCCAAGCACTTCTGGGCTGACGCCCCACAGAATCCTGACAAGGATCTGGCTGAGTCAGTTGCAGTGTGGGACATGGCCGATCTGAGCAAGCCCAAGAAGGTTCTCAACGTCGCCAAGGACTCCGGCTTGCCAGCGACCAAAGCGGTCAAGCGCGCGGTGCACCCTGAATACAGCGCCGACGGCAAGGAAGTCTGGATTTCGCTGTGGGGCGGCAAGGCCGACCAGTCCGCCATCGTGGTGTACGACGATGCGACTCTGACGCTGAAGAAAGTGATTACCGATCCAAAGATGATCACCCCTACCGGCAAGTTCAACGTCTACAACACGCAGCACGACATCTATTGATCACCTGATCAGTTGATCGACGGAAATCATCAGCCCCACGAAAACCTCCACATACCGGCGGCATTCGTGGGGCTGATGTGCATTGCAAAACCAAAAAAACTCAAACGGAATTTTCAAACGTGAACCCATCTGACACCCTTCGCCCATCCGCGCTCAAGCGCCTGTGGCAATCTCTGCGTGCCCCCAGCAAGTATTCCTTGCTTGCACTGCTGGTTGTTGGCTTTGTGTCTGGCATTGTGTTTTGGGGTGGGTTCCACGCCGCTCTGGAAGCGACCAATACCGAAGCTTTTTGTATCAGTTGCCATGAAATGCGCGACAACGTCTATGCCGAATACAAAGAGACCATTCACTACAGCAACCGGACCGGCGTGCGTGCCACATGCCCTGATTGCCATGTCCCCAAGGAGTGGGGTCCCAAGATGATTCGCAAGATCCAGGCCTCCAACGAAGTACTTGGAAAGATACTGGGCACCATCGACACCAAGGAGAAGTTCGAAGCCAAACGCCTTGAATTGGCCCGCCATGAGTGGGCCCGAATGAAGGCGACCAACTCCATTGAATGCCGCAACTGTCACACCCTGGCATCCATGAACAAAGAGGCTCAAAAGCCCCGTGCCCAAAAGTCGCACGAAATGGCGCTAAAAGGCGGTGAAACCTGTATCGATTGCCACAAAGGCATTGCGCACCACAAGCCCAAAGGCATGACAGAAGCCGACGAGTCGTAAGCACTGATCGCGCCACAAAAACCCATCAAACAGCAACAGGAGAAAACCATGAAATTCCAACACTTTCCACGCATCGGACTGGCTCTGACACTGGCTCTGGCAACTGCGGGTGTCAGCGCCGCTGCGCCTGACTGGAGCAAAACCCCGAGCAAGAAAATTACCGTGTTCTACCCGGGTGTGTCTCCTATTGAGTGGATCGTCATCGGATCCGAGCATGGTGGCGCACGCGCTATGAAGAAGGGCGAAACTTGCGCCAGTTGCCACGACGCTGAAGCCGCCGATATGGGCAAAAAAATGGTAACCGGACAAAAACTGGAACCAACGGTCATCAAAGGCAAAGCGGGCTCAATTCCCGTCATGGTTCAGGCCGCCAATGACGGTGCCAATCTGTATTTGCGTTTCACCTGGAAGCAACCAGCTGGTGGCGCAGACAAGATGGACAAAGACAACGCCGTCAAACTGGCTTTCATGCTGGAAGACAACAAGGTGGAACGTGCGAATCTGTCCGGCTGCTGGGAAACCTGCCACACCGATGTACGCACCATGCCAGATGGCAAGGATGACAAAAAGACCAAGTATGTTACGGGTGGCAGTCTGGCGTCAGGCAAGTATTACGACCTGCTGCAATGGACCTCGAAAGGCACCAAGCACGATGGCTATGTGGCTGACAAGCGCGTGATGGATGGCGGCAAAGCTTTGGTCGATGCCAAGGGTGAGCAGAAAAACGGCGAATGGGTGGTGACATTTACCCGCAAGCTGACCGGTGGCGAGGGCGATATTGCACTGGTTGCAGGAAAAACCTACAACTTTGGCTTCGCCATCCATGATGACTACACCCAAGGACGCTTCCACCAGGTTTCACTGGGCTACACCTTGGGCATAGACGCCAAGGCCGACATTAACGCGACAAAACAGTAGACCGGTCATGAACGTATCAAGCCTGATTGTCAATGCACAGGACGGCAAAGCAACAGCCGTGCAGGCCCTTTTGACACAGCAGGCGGGGGTCGAAATCCATGCCACCTCGCCCGAGGGCAAGCTCATCGTCACGATAGAAACCGAATCCGACCGGGACACTATCGCAGCCTACGAGCGCATATCAAAGACCGACGGCGTGTTGTCCGCCGCCATGGTCTACCACCAAATCGAATCTGAACCTGACCAGGAGATATGAAATGACACAGACACGACGTGAGTTCATCAAGATCCATGCTGCGACCGCTGCGGCAACCACTGCGGGAATGACTCTGCCCGGTGCAGTGGCCAATGCGGCAACCGACGAAGGAATTCGCTGGGACAAAGGGGTTTGCCGCTACTGCGGAACGGGCTGTGGTGTATTGGTGGGTGTCAAAGAAGGTCGAATTGTTGCGACGCAAGGAGACCCTGATGCCCCGGTGAACAAAGGTCTCAACTGCGTAAAAGGTTACTTCCTCTCCAAGATCCAGTACGGCAGCGACCGTCTTACGCGCCCACTGCTGCGCATGAAGGACGGCAAGTATGACAAGAGTGGTGAATTCGCTCCTATCAGCTGGAAGCAGGCCTTTGACATTATGGAAGAAAAGGTAAAGGGCACGCTCAAGGCCAAGGGTCCCACTGCCATTGGCATGTTTGGATCGGGTCAATGGACGATCTGGGAAGGCTACGCCGCCAACAAACTATTCAAGGCAGGTTTTCGCTCAAATAACCTGGACCCCAATGCACGCCATTGCATGGCATCGGCTGTTTTTGGTTTTATCCGCACGTTCGGTGCGGACGAGCCTATGGGTTGCTATGACGACATAGAGCATGCCGACACCTTTGTGCTGTGGGGCGCCAATATGGCGGAAATGCACCCCATTTTGTGGTCCCGCATGACGGATCGCCGATTGACCGCCAAGCATGTGAAGATCAAGACTCTATCAACGTTCTCGCACCGCTCCACCGAGCTGTCGGACTCTGAATTGATCTTCAAGCCGCAGTCGGATCTTGCGATCATGAACTACATCTGCAACTACATCATTCAAAGTGGTGCGGTGAATGAAGACTTCGTCAAGAAGCATGTCAACTTCGCCGAAGGTGTAACAGACATTGGCTATGGCTTGCGTCCCAACCATCCACTGGAACAAAACGCCATGAACAATGGCTACCCGGGTGCAGATGGAAAACCGCGTGGCAACCCGATGGACTCAAAGCCCATCAGCTTTGATCAGTTCAAGGCGTTCGTCGCGGAATATACGCTGGAAAAGGCACACGAAATATCGGGAGTGGCAAAGGAAAAGTTACTGGACTTGGCAAAGACATACGCCGATCCAAAGATCAAAGTGACGTCGTTCTGGACCATGGGATTCAACCAGCACACCCGCGGTACCTGGGTCAACAATATGATCTATAACGTCCATCTTTTGGTGGGCAAGATATCAGAGCCGGGCAACAGTCCGTTCTCTTTGACGGGGCAACCATCAGCTTGCGGGACCGCGCGCGAAACAGGAACCTTTGCGCACCGGTTGCCTGCTGACATGCTGGTCGCAAACCCAGCGCACCGGGACGCAGCCGAGAAGATCTGGAAAGTCCCAACTGGCACGATTCAGGCTGCACCAGGATTGCACGCGGTGGCACAAAGCCGTGCACTCAAAGATAGCAAACTGAACTTCTATTGGACATCGACGACCAATAACATGCAGGCCGGACCCAATATCAACGGGGAGATATACCCCGGTTGGCGCAATCCGGACAATTTCATCGTTGTCTCAGACTGCTACCCTACCGTGTCGGCCGTGAGTGCTGACCTGATCCTTCCATCCGCGATGTGGATGGAAAAAGAAGGCGCCTTCGGCAATGCCGAGCGCCGCGGTCAATTCTGGCGCCAGCAGGTCAAGGCTCCAGGTGAGGCACGTAGCGACTTGTGGCAGTTCGTGGAGTTTTCCAAGCGTTTCAAAACCGAAGAAGTGTGGACCGCTGAAACTCTCGACAAGAACCCACAGTACAAGGGCAAGACTTTGTACGACGTGCTCTATGCCAATGGTGAGGTTGATAAGTTTGGCAAGCCCGAAGCCGCGCGCGTCAACGCGCACGCATGGGCCAACTACACCAATGACGAGACGGAGGCCTTTGGCTACTACCTTCAAAAGGGGCTTTTTGAAGAGTACCGCCGCTTTGGCGTCGGTAAAGGCAAAGACCTGGGCGAGTTCGACACTTATCACAAGGCAAGGGGCCTGCGGTGGCCCGTGGTGAACGGCAAAGAGACATTGTGGCGCTACCGCGAAGGTTTTGACCCGTATATCAAAAAGGGTGAAACTCTCAAGTTCTATGGAAAGCCGGATGGCAAGGCGGTTGTTTTCGCCCTGCCGTACCAACCCGCTGCCGAGATGCCAGATAAGGACTATGACCTGTGGCTCTGCACAGGGCGCGTGTTGGAGCACTGGCACACCGGCTCGATGACGCGCCGAGTTCCGGAGCTGCATCGCTCCATGCCGGATGCCTGGATCTACATGCACCCCGACGATGCCAAGAGCCGTGGATTGCAGCGGGGCGACACGGTCAAGGTAGCCACACGGCGCGGTGAGATCACGACCAAAGTCGAAACCCGTGGGCGCAATAAACCGCCAATGGGGCTCGTGTTTGTGCCGTTCTTTGACGAGAACCGGTTGGTGAACAAGCTCACGCTAGATGCGACCTGCCCCATCTCAAAGGAAACAGACTATAAGAAATGCGCCTGCAAGGTTGTAAAGGTTTGATCGATCTCTGCACGAACACACCACACATGTAGAGATGGACCACACCCAGCTCTCAGAACTTGTATGAACGACTCGACCCAAACCAAAAGTGCTGAACGGCGGGCATTCGTGCTCAACGCCGCTCGCATGGGGTGCGGCGTCAGCATGCTGGGGTTGGGATTGGGTTTGGCGGTTAGCCAGGCCAAGGCATTGCCGGCGCAGGCCCTGCGACCACCTGGTGCTGGATCCGAGAGTGCGTTCCTGGGAGCCTGCGTGCGGTGTGGCCTGTGTGTCAGGGACTGTCCGCCCAACATCCTTCACCTGGCAACTCCAGGCCAACCCGTCACGACCGGCACACCCTTCTTTGTGTCCCGCGTTGGTGCCTGCGAGATGTGCGAAAACGTACCGTGCGTGCAAGCCTGCCCCACAGGCGCTCTGGATCATGCTCTAACGGATATCAAAAAGGCCCGCATGGGTCTGGCAGTCCTGGTTGACAAGGAAACTTGCCTCAACTTCCTGGGTCTGCGCTGCGATGTGTGCTACCGGGTTTGCCCACTGATCGACAAAGCCATCACCCTGGAATTGCGTCACAACGAAAGAACGGGCCGCCACGCTATTTTTGAACCCGTTGTGCATTCGCAAGACTGCACAGGATGCGGTAAATGCGAGCAAGCCTGTGTCTTGAAAACTGCTGCGATCAAGGTCTACCCTCTTCATCTCGCCAAAGGGGAAATGGGTGACCACTACCGGTTGGGCTGGGTTGAACAAAAAAAGAATGCCGGTCACTCACTCATTGAGAGCCAGGGAAACTTCGACCTTCCCGATCGGCTGCCCGACGGCCTGAAGTTGCCAGGGCACTTTGACCCCGGCAGCAAGGACACACCGCGATGAGTTATTTCATTGGCACATCGGTAGGCAAGGAGGCACTTGAAGCCAAAGGCTGGTGGAAATCGAACCAGTGGTTGGCATTGCGAAGAGCCTCACAGGCAGCCCTTCTCTTACTCTTTCTCGTCGGCCCATGGGCAGGGATCTGGATCGTCAAGGGCAATTTGAGTTCCAGTTTGACCTTGAGCGTTTTGCCGCTGACCGACCCCTATGTGTTGCTTCAGTCTGTCGCCGCTGGGCATTGGCCGCAGACCACGGGTCTCATCGGTGCATCGATTGTTTTGGGCTTCTACGCGCTCTTTGGAGGACGTGCCTATTGTTCATGGGTTTGTCCTGTCAACCCGGTAACAGACTTCGCCGCCTGGTTGCGCCTGCGACTGGGGATCCGTGGTGGCGGTCATTTGTCGCGCGACACACGTTATTGGATCCTGGGCATGACGCTCGGGGTCAGCGCGCTTACGGGCACCGTTGCCTGGGAGTGGATCAACCCTGTCACCATGCTGCACCGTGGCCTTCTGTTTGGCGGCGGTCTGGTATGGGCTGTCGTGCTGGTCATCTTTTTGTTCGATCTGTTTGTCATGCAACGAGGCTGGTGCGGACGCGTATGTCCCGTTGGTGCGGCTTACAGCCTGATTGGCTTCAAGAGCGCAGTGCGGATATCGGCAAAGAACCGGGTCGCCTGCAACGATTGTGCGGACTGCTACGCGGTGTGCCCCGAACCACTGATCCTGAAAGTACCACTGAAAGGCGGTCCGACTGGAGCAAGCCCAGTGGTCCTGTCACCCAACTGCACCAATTGCGGGCGCTGCATTGACGTCTGCTCGAAAGATGTTTTTTCGTTTTCCACACGTTTCAATACGTCAACCAGTACCGAGCAAAACGCCGCCTGCGGGCAGTCACAACCATCCGTTTAACGAGGAGTATCAACCATGATGAGCAAACACTTTCGACTGACCCTGGCAACTTTGGGCGCCGTTATATTCAGCGTGGGTTGCGCTGTGTCGCAAGACCAAATTGCCTATGAAAAGGTCAACTCCATGCGTGGCACGGATGTCAGCGCCGCCGATGCCCCGTTTGACGCGAAGGCTTATCAAGGAAAAAAGCCGGGACAACAGCAACTGGTCGTTCGCACATTTAATGGACAGCCGCCGGTCATTCCGCACACCCTGGACAATTTTGACGAAATTACATTGGAAGAAAATCAATGTATCGAGTGCCATGGTCTGGCAAAGTACAAAGAAAAAGGTGCACCAAAAATGGCAGACACCCATTTTGTGGACCAGAAGGTTGCAATGACACGGTGGCAGTGCAATACGTGTCACGTTCCGCAGGTAGATGCAGCGCCGCTGGTGAAGCAGAATTTTGTTGGAAGCGCGATTCCCAAGCTTTAGATTATTGCAAAAGGAACTTCTATTGCACGCCATAGCGCAACAAGCGCTGGGCGTCAATGATGCGAATTTCGCGTTTATCGATTTCAATCAAATGCGCCTCTTCCAGTTCGCGAAGGACTTTTGAGAAGTACTCTGGTGTGAGGGACAGGCGCGACGCAATCGTTGCCTTGGTTACCGGTAGCGATACTGTGATGACTTCCCCCGTTGCACCATCACGCACCTCGGTTTCACGCAACAGGTAGCCAATGACGCGCTGCATGCCACTGTGCAAGGCACCTGACTCGATATCGTGCACCAGTCCGTGCAGTCGACGTGAAATACCTGCAAGCATCTTCATGGAAAAACGGGGATCCCGTTCAATCTCTGCAAATATCGCGTGTTTGCTGACGGTCAGCAGCAATGTACCGGTCAAGGCCTCTGCATTGAGGATATAAGCCTTACCCGTGAACATCAGCGCCTCGGCAAAACTCTGTCCAGGACCCACCAGTTCGATAACTTTTTCGTGCCCATCAGGTGAAATAGCGAACAGCTTGACCTGTCCGGAAATGACGACGTGAAACTCCTCACAGGGTTCGCCAAAGCGAAAAATCGTATCCGCCCGGGCCAGTCTGCGAACTTGGCAGCCTTGCGCTGCGCGGCTTAACTCGATCGGCGACAAATCGCCAAACAGTGGTAAAACGGCCAGGAAACGCGGTATGTTGAACTCGTCGACGTCCATGCGATTCTCTCTTTGGTTGGCACGATGTGGAAATTAAATTGTAGAGCGTGGCACCGGGTGCGCGCGGCACAGTCCAAAAACAAAAAACCCGCCAAAGGCGGGCACTTTGTTCGATATAGAAGCACTTTATTTGAGAGACATCACCCATGCCACGAGCTTCTTGCTTTCAGCAGCGTTGACCTGTGCGTTTGCAGGCATGGGCACGGGGCCCCAAACGCCAGCGCCGCCTTTGATAACTTTGGCTTCCAGCATGGCTGCGGCTTTCGCATCACCCGCATACTTTTTGGCCACGTCCTTGTACGATGGGCCAACTACTTTCTTGTCAACGGCATGGCAGGCCATGCAATTCTTTGCCTTTGCAAGCGCCTCATCGGCAAATGCCGGGCCGGTCACAGCAAAAGTGGCAGCAACAGTCATTACAGCCAAAATGGTACGATTCATTTCATATCCTCATGTGTTAATTGTGGGGAGCGCTTGCGGGTGAGCCGCAATCCTTTAACGGGACGAAGGGGCCAATGGTTGACCGATTCGCCTGAAGAGAATAGCAGAACCCGCACATTCTGCATTTGATCTACATTAGCTTGCACTGAACTTGCAGGACAACGATCGGAGCTTGTCCAACTTCGCCCAAACTTTACTCCCCACTCACGACCTTCAGCAATTACATGCATGTCCTCTGAACGACAGAAATCGCAAAACCCCAGATCACTCTCAGGCTTGTTGCCTTTCCTGCAGCCCTATCACGGCCGCATCGGCCTGGCATTCGTATTTCTGGTCCTTGCGGCAGTCGCAACACTGGTCTTCCCTCTGGCGTTGCGCAGCCTGATCGATGGAGGGCTGGTCGGTGGCAATAAGGGCGAGCAGGTGATGGCGCTACGGGAGCACTTTGGTGTACTTTTTGGAGTGGCAGTCGCTCTGGGCCTGTTTTCCGCCGCCCGCTTTTATATGGTGAGCTGGCTGGGTGAGCGTGTCACCGCCGACTTGCGCAACGCGGTCTACAGCCATGTTCTGAAACAAAGCCCTGAATTTTTTGAGACCACGCAGACTGGTGAGGTTCTGTCGCGACTAACCGCTGACACTACACTGGTCCAGACGGTGGTGGGCTCGTCGCTGAGCATGGGGCTTCGCAACCTGGTCATGGGCATAGGCGCGCTGGGCATTTTGGTCTGGACCAACCCGTATGTCATGTTTCAAGTCCTGGGTGTGCTGATCCTTATCGTCATGCCCAGTTTGTGGTTTGGGAGACGCGTGCGCAAGCTATCACGTGCGAGCCAGGACCGTATCGCAGATTCCAGTTCCATCGCTGCGGAAGTTCTGAATGCCATCCCGGTCGTTCAAAGCTATACCGCCGAGGAGCGCGAATCGACCCGTTTTGCCGATTCCACCAACAACGCGTTTGACACCGCTATCCGGCGTGCCAAAGCCAGGTCGGTGCTGGTGGCATTCATCATCATCGCAACGTCTTCCGCCCTGCTTTGGGGCCTGTACCAGGGTACGCAAGCTGTGGCTGCCGGGCGTATCTCAGCCGGTCATTTGGGACAGACGGTGGTGTACGTGATCATTCTGGCCAGCGCATTCGCCATTCTGGGAGAAGTTTACGGAGACTTGCTGCGTGCGGCAGGCGCCACCGAACGGTTGATGGAACTGCTGGAAACACGGTCCTCGATTTCTTCACCACAAAAGCCGGTGCCAGCACCTGTCCCGGCGGCGGGAAGCGCTATTCAATTTGAAAGAGTGCAGTTCAATTACCCCTCTCGCCCAAATCAGCCAGCACTTTCAGATTTTTCGCTGTCGGTGCACCCTGGTCAAACGGTGGCCCTTGTTGGGCCTAGCGGTGCCGGCAAAAGCACCGTTTTTCAACTTCTGCTGCGTTTTTACGACCCTTCAAGCGGGAGCATTGTCATAGATGGAGCCAATTCGCGGGAGATGTCTTTGGACGCATTGCGGCAGCGTATTGGCATCGTTCCGCAGGATGCCGTCATATTCTCCAGCAGCGCCATGGAAAACATCCGCTACGGCAATCCCCAGGCGACCAACACCCAGGTGGTAGCAGCAGCGCAGGCGGCTTTCGCCCATGAATTCATCTCGCAGCTGCCCGAGGGCTACCACACCTTTTTGGGTGAACGGGGTTTACGCCTGTCCGGTGGGCAACGCCAGCGTATTGCCATTGCAAGGGCCATACTAAAAAATCCACCTTTGCTATTGCTCGACGAGGCGACCAGCGCACTCGACGCCGAAAGCGAGCGAATGGTTCAGGCCGCTCTTGAGTCAGCCATGCAGGACCGTACCACACTGGTTATCGCGCACCGCCTGGCGACAGTTCAAAAGGCAGACAGGATCGTGGTTTTGGACCACGGGAAACTGGTGGAACAGGGAACCCACTCTGAACTCGTCGCGCAAGGCGGCGTCTATGCCGGCTTGGCAAGATTGCAATTCAATGCGTAGGTCCGCTGCCGCCTTGTATTGCAAACTTGTGGTTGTAATCAAGCGGGCCGGCTCGTAAAATTGCTGAATAACGTGTCAGGAGTTCGCTATGGATGTCAATTCTGTCAAGAGGCCATCAGTCCAGCCCACCCCACCGGCCAAGCGCCCTGAACCCCAGCAGCAGGCGCAAAAAAACGTCGAAGCACAAAAAGCTGCTGACGCTACGCCTAAGCCACAGGAACCCAAGCCCAGGCCGGTGATGAATACCCAGGGGCAAATGACCGGACAGCGACTTAACGTCACAGCCTGAAACTCAGTCTTCCCCGAGGTTCCTGCCATGGTCGCAATAACCGCCACCAACAGCGCGACGCCCAGCGTCCAAGCGTCGATTGGAAAGGCACGGCTGGAGCAAGCACGCAATCAAGCGGACCAGGCCGAGTCAAATGCCCGGGATCTGCGTGCACAGGCGGATGCCGCAGAGCAGCAGGCCCAGCAGAGTCAGGACAATGTGCGAAAAATTGCTTCAAGTGTTCAGCTGGAGGAAGCCACTTACTCGCAGCCCCGCGACACCAGATCGCTAGAGGTGCCTGCAAAAGTCCAAAAATTGATCGAACAAATGTACCAGGCCACCAGCGAGAAGAGAACGCTGAGTGGCAATCCCCTGAAGACCAATTCGGATGCGCCGGCCGTTGTGAACAGTCAGGGACAACGAACCGGGCGTATCGTTAATATAAGCGCTTGAAAATTACAGGCGCTTAGAAGTGCACCGTCTATGCGATTAAGGCAACAGACCAGCGGGTCGCCAGGACGGTAGCCAAGTATGGTTGAGCAGATTTTGCAACCAATAAACGCCGCAAACTGTCTTCGCATCGGTCACTGTGCCGTCCAAGCACCATTGCATTAGTTCGGCAGGAGTTGCTGTGAATACATCAAGTAACTCCCCGTCATCCAACTGGCGCTTCCCCAGAACTAAATGCCGTGCAAACCAAATCTCAATGAACTCAGTTGAGTAGGAAATGACTGGGTGAATTACACCTGCTCGCGCCCACTGCTTTGCCACATAGCCGGTTTCTTCTTTTAGCTCACGTTGTGCGCAGGCAAACGTTGGTTCTCCCAAGTCCAACTTACCAGCTGGAAACTCCAGCATTGTCCGTCCCATGGGGTAGCGATATTGGCGCTCCAAAACGAGACGCATTGCTCCGCGAGCATCCTCCAGAATGGGAACAATCATTACCGCTCCTGGATGCTCGACATACTCTCGAATGGTCGAGGTTCCGTCTGACAATTCAACAACATCTTGAAATGCAGTCAGAAACTTGCCGCGATAGACTTCAACGCTACTCTGCTTAACTTCAATCAAATGATGGCTGGGTACAACGGTTGGAATATCCGTTGCCAAAGATTCGTAAAGGCTGGGGCGTACAATTTTCAAAGGACTACCGCTTTACCAGCGCAGCCGAGCCGTCTTACGTGCCCAGCATCTGACGTATTGCTGCACCGCAAAGCGCAAGCAGCCCGCTTGGGAATAATCCAAGTACAAGAACCAAGCCGCCATTGACGCAGAGTACGATGCGGACATCGAGAGGTGCTACGACGCTGCTGGCCGTAATTGGCTCGTCAAAGTACATCACTTTAATAACGCGCAAATAGTAAAAAGCACCAATCAACGACATGAGTACCGCAAAGACGGCAATGGCCAATTGGAAGCCTTGTCCGGAAGCAACCAGTGCCTGTAGTACAGCAAATTTTGCGTAGAACCCAACCATGGGTGGAATACCAGCCAGAGACAAAAGGCATACCGCCATCACCCCGGCATACAGGGGGCTACGTTGATTAAGTCCAGCCAAATCCGCAATTTCTTCACTCTCGAAGCCTTCCTGAGAGAGCAGCAACAACACACCGAAACTGGCCAATGTCGTCAGCACATAGGTTATGACGTAGAACATAGCCGAGCTATAGGCGTTCGCGGTCAAAGTCAACGCATCACCATTCACTACACCCGATGTAATTCCCAGCAATACAAAACCCATCTGTGAAATCGTCGAGAACGCCAACATACGCTTGACATTGGTTTGCGCAATCGCTGCCAAATTCCCTACCAGTAGCGAACCCACTGCAAGCAACATCAGCATCTGTTGCCAATCTACAGCCAGCGGCAACATTCCCTCCACCAGAAGACGCATGGTCATCGCAAATGCAGCCAGCTTGGGCGCACCGCCAATCATCAGTGTAATAGCTGTCGGGGCGCCCTGATAGACGTCAGGAATCCACATGTGAAACGGCACTGCTCCGAGCTTGAACGCCAACCCTGAGACGATAAACACCAGACCAAACACGAGAACTTGATGCCTAATTTGCCCTGATGAAATCGCTTTGAAAATCGCTGTAATGTCCAGTGATCCTGTAGCACCGTACAGCATGGACATACCGTAGAGCAAGAACCCAGATGCCATTGCGCCGAGCACAAAATATTTCATTGCAGCCTCAGTCGCCGTCCCGTTATCGCGCCGCAAGGCAACCAGGGCGTAACTGGAAAGAGTGAGCAACTCCAAGCCCATATAGATAACAAGCAAATTATTGCCTGAAATCATGACTGACATGCCCAGCAGGGCAAAAATACTCAGCGTAAACAACTCACCGCCACGCAGCATATCCCGGTGAGCCGCGTACGACCGGCCGTACACCAAAGTCACCATTACAGCAATTGTCGCAAAGCACTTGAGCCAATTGCCCATCGCATCGCTCACAACCATATTGCCGAAGGCGTAAATCGTGGTCCCGGTCAAGGCGAGATCGGCTTGCATATAAGCAACAATCGCCAAGGTTAAAAGCGTCAACAAGTACGTCATACCCCGCAACGTACTCTTCACCCCCAAATCCAACAAGGCAATGACACAGGCCATAACCAAAAGGACAATATCTGGGTAAACAGCGATCCAACTGAGTTTGTCAATCATCTTTCGTCTCTCAATTCAGTTTGATCAATTCAACTTGGAAACCGCAACATGCTTTAACAGTTGAGTAACCGAAACATCCATAACATCCGTAAATGGTTTTGGATAAACACCCATCCATAAAACGGCCGCAGCAAGTAGGGACAGCATCAAGAATTCGCGCGAATTAATGTCAACCAATCCCCTAACATGGTCGTTCGTGACAGGGCCTAGATACACGCGCTTGAACATCCACAGGGTATAGGCAGCGCCAAAAATCAGGGCACTGGCGGCGGCAAACCCAACCCAAAAATTAAACTTGACGGCTGCCAATATCACCATCCATTCGCCGACAAAACCAGCTGTCCCTGGCAAGCCACAATTCGCCATCGCAAAGAACAAGGCGAATGCGGCAAACTTGGGCATAGTGTTAACCACTCCACCGTAACTCGCGATTTCACGCGAGTGCATGCGGTCATACAGTACACCAATCGACAGGAACATGGCTCCGGACACAAAGCCATGCGCAATCATTTGCACCAACCCCCCAGAAACGCCCAGATCAATAAATATGAAGAAACCAAGCGTCACAAATCCCATATGGGCCACTGATGAGTAGGCGACAAGCTTTTTCATATCTTGTTGAACCATAGCCACCAAACCGACATAGATCACAGCGATCAGCGACAACGCTATCATTAACCAGGCCCACTCATGAGCTGCGTCCGGCGCGATTGGTAACGAGAATCTCAAAAATCCATAGGCACCTAGTTTAAGCATGATGGCCGCCAACACAGCAGAACCGCCGGTTGGGGCTTCGACGTGAACATCGGGTAACCATGTATGCACCGGCCACATGGGAACCTTGACCGCAAATGCAGCAAAAAAAGCGAAAAACAGGAGCGTTTGCGTTGTGCCATCCAGTCGCATTGCGTGCCATACCGCCAAGTCGAAGCTACCGCCTGACTTGGTGTATAGGAAGATCAGCGCAACCAGCATGAGCAAGGAGCCCAACAAGGTATAGAGAAAAAACTTGAACGCTGCATATATTTTATTCGGTCCACCCCAGATACCGATGATCAAATACATCGGTATCAAAGTAGCTTCAAAAAAAACATAGAACAGAAGACCATCTAGTGTGCAAAAAACGCCAATCATCAATCCGCTTAAGATCATGAAGGCACCCATGTACTGATTCACACGGCGCGTAATGGATTCCCAACTGGCAATGATGACAACAACATTGATAAAAGCTGTCAGCAAAACAAACCACAAGGATATTCCGTCTACACCTAGGTGGTATTGAACGTTGAAGCGCTCAATCCAAACAGCTTTCTCGACAAACTGCATGGCAGCCGTTGTAGTGTCGAAATGGGTATAAACCGGTATCGTCACCAAGAAACTGGCTACCGCGCCAATTAGTGCAACCCAACGAACCATCTGAGCTTGCTCATCCCGTCCCAGTGCTAACAACACAATGCCGAACGCAATTGGCGTCCAAATGGCAAGGCTCAACAATCCCATTTTATTTTTCTCCTACTTGAGCCATACAAAATACGTCATGAGTACAAAAATACCCAAGATCATCACCAATGCATAGTGGTACAGGAAACCCGTCTGTACTTTACGCACGGCTCCCGAGACCAAACCCACCAATTTCCAGGAACCATTCACCAAGGCACCGTCAATGATGGCTTGGTCCCCGCCCTTCCACAAACCAGTTCCCAGCGCACGTGCGCCACGAGCCAGAACGTTTTCGTTGAACCAGTCAAGGTAGTACTTGTTCTCGAGCAAATTGAAAATCGGCATGACGGAACGCTTGATAGCAGCAGGCAGCGCCGGGTTGATCATGTACATGTAATACGAGCTTGCCACTCCGGCAATTGCCAACCAAAGTGGCAAGGTGCTGATGGAGTGCAACGCCATGGCAGCTGGGCCATGGAACATCTCGCGCAGCTCAGCCATTGCGCCATGTTTGGCGGCGTCCACAAAAATCGCGTCCTTGAAGAAGTCGCCGAAAAGCATCGGGCCAATGGTGACAAAGCCTATAAAAACAGACGGAATAGCCAGCAAGACCAACGGCACCCAGACTACCCAGGGTGACTCATGCGGAACGTGAGCATGAGCGTGCCCGTGACCATGGTCATCATGATGTGCATCGGGGTTTTGGTCAAAACGCTCTTTTCCGTGAAACACCAAGAAGTACATCCGGAACGAGTAGAAGGCTGTAACAAACACGCCAGCAAGCACGGCAAAGTTCGCAAAACCAGCACCTGGAAGGTGACTGCCATGAACAGCTTCGATGATGCTGTCCTTAGAGTAGAAACCTGAGAAAAACGGAGTTCCGATCAGCGCAAGAGACCCGAGCAAGGACGTGATCCAGGTAATCGGCATATACTTTCGCAGGCCGCCCATCCAGCGAATGTCCTGGTTGTGGTGAACGCCCATGATGACCGACCCCGCAGCAAGAAACAACAATGCTTTGAAGAACGCATGGGTCATCAGGTGAAAGACCGCCACGGAATACGCCGAAGCTCCGAGGGCAACAGTCATGTAGCCTAATTGGGACAAGGTTGAATACGCAACCACACGTTTGATGTCATTTTGAATAATGCCCAAAAAGCCCATGAAAAGTGCAGTAATGGAACCTATCACCAAAATAAAGCTTAAGGCCGTATCGCTTAGCTCAAACAATGGTGACATCCGCGCAACCATGAAAATACCGGCTGTGACCATGGTGGCAGCGTGGATGAGAGCGGATATAGGAGTGGGGCCCTCCATGGAGTCGGGCAACCACACATGCAGTGGGAACTGAGCTGACTTACCCATTGCACCAATAAAGAGACAGATGCAAATAACCGTGATCAACATCCAATCGGTACCTGGAAGCGTAAGTGCAGCCAACTCAGTAGATTTTGCAAATGCCTCGACATAATTCAGCGTACCCGCATAAGAAGCAATGAGTCCTATGCCAAGTATGAATCCGAAATCGCCCACGCGATTCACCAGGAAGGCTTTCATATTGGCGAAAATCGCAGTCGGCTTGTTAAACCAGAATCCGATCAACAAATAGGACACTAATCCGACTGCCTCCCAGCCGAAGAACAACTGCAGCATGTTATTGCTCATAACAAGCATCAACATCGAAAACGTAAACAAAGAAATATAGGAGAAAAAGCGGTTATATCCTTCGTCTTCCTGCATATAACCAATGGTGTATAAATGCACCATCAAAGACACGAAGGTCACCACACACATCATCATCGCTGTCAAACCATCGACCAGAAAACCAACCTCCATTTTCAAGTCGCCAACCACCATCCAGGTATAAAGCGTTTCATTGAATCGTGCACCATCGACTGCTACCGAGATCAAAGTCATTACCGACACTACAAACGAAATCAACACGCCAGCAATAGTTAGCGAATGACTTGCTGTGCGGCCAATAACATTGCCACCAAATTTGGTGCCTAAAACACCTGACAACACCGAGCCCAATAATGGAGCAAGCGGAACAGCCAATAGGCTTGAAACTGAAAGGGTTTGACTCATATAATTTTAACCCTTGAGCGTGTTAAGACCATCCACGCTAATACTGGATCGATTGCGGAATATCAGTACCAAAATCGCCAGGCCAATTGCAGATTCTGCCGCAGCCACGGTCAATATGAAAAACACAAATATTTGTCCATTCATGTCATGGAGGTAATGTGAAAACGCGACAAAATTGGTATTTACAGCCAACAGCATGAGCTCAATCGCCATGAGCAGCACAATTAAATTGCGACGATTCAAAAATATGCCGACTACCGATAAAGCAAACAACATCGCACCCAATGATAAAAAGTGACCAAGCGTCAAAGTCATGCTTTTGTCTCCACATTTGAGGCTACCGATGTCTGATCCGCAGCAGTACTTGTAGTCTCCATTTTCAGAACAGTCATACGATTGCGCGCTTTCACACGCACTTGATCGCTAGGATTCGTATGTTTTGTATCCTTGCGTGTACGCAAGGTCAGGGCAATCGCGGCAATCATCGCCACAAGCAAAATAGCAGTCGCAACTTCCAGTGGGTAGATGTATTGCGTATACATCAGGATACCTAATTCCCTGGTGTTTGAGGTTTGCAGCAAACCAGACGAGGCCACATTGACGCTATCAGCACTATCCATAGTGCGGAAACCGCCCATTAACACTGCGACCATTTCCAGTGCGATGACTACTCCAACCAATGCAGCAAGTGGGAAATGGTTCCAAAATCCTACGCGCAATCCTTCAACCTTCACATCAATCATCATGACTACAAAGAGGAACAACACCATCACCGCACCAACATATACCAACACCAACGCTATGGAGAGGAATTCAGCCTTCAGCAGCATCCAGATCATTGCAGCCTGAAAAAAGGTTAACACCAAAAATAAGACAGCATGCACGGGATTACGTGCGGTGATCACGCGAAATGCAGCCAATAGCATAATCGTGGAAAACACGTAAAACATTCCGGTCGTGACACTCATGATTTAGATTCTTTCTAGCCGCTTATCAACGATATTTGGCATCTGCCAGCTTATTCGCTGCAATTTCATTTTCATACTTGTCACCCACTGCCAGGAGCATTTCCTTCGTGAAGTACAGGTCGCCTCGTTTATCGCCATGGTATTCAAGGATATGTGTTTCAACAATCGAATCGACCGGGCAACTTTCTTCGCAAAAGCCACAAAAAATACACTTGGTCAGGTCAATGTCATACCGTGTAGTACGCCGCGAACCATCATCCCGCACCTCAGACTCAATGGATATCGCTTGTGCAGGACAAATTGCCTCACACAATTTGCAAGCGATACACCGCTCTTCACCGTTTTCATAGCGACGAAGAGCGTGCAACCCCCGAAAGCGGGGAGACAAAGGCGTCTTCTCTTCAGGATACTGAAGCGTAATTTTGCCTCTGAAGGCATACTTACCCGTCAATAACATACCCTTCGCCAGTTCGATCAACAAGAAGCTGGACAGAAAATCCTTCAGCGAGAAGCCCGCCCCGGACGACCGCTCAACTGCATTTGAAGTTGTAGTAGACATAAGCAACTCTAATTACTTCCAAATGTTCCAAGGGGTCTGCATCCAAACGCCGACTACCACCAGCCATACCAAAGTAACAGGAATAAATACCTTCCATCCCAAACGCATGATCTGGTCGTATCTAAAACGTGGAAATGTAACCCGTACCCAAATAAACACAGTCATCACAAAAAATGTTTTGATACCAAGCCAGATCCATCCAGGTATCCAGTTGGCAAATGCGCTATCAATGGGTGAAAGCCAGCCGCCAAAAAACATGATGGTAGCCAAAACAGATATTAGCCAGATATTGGCGTACTCTGCCATTTGAAACATGGCCCAGGACATTCCAGAGTATTCAACCATGTGACCCGCCACAATCTCTGACTCACCTTCAATAACGTCAAAAGGAGTGCGGTTAGTTTCGGCAAGACCTGAAACAAAATATACGACTACGATAGGAAGCAGAGGTAACCAGTTCCACGATAAAAAGGAAAGCCCCATTTGCGTGAAATAACCCCGACCCTGTCCAGCAACAATATCCGTGAGATTCAGACTAGCGGACACCATCAACACGATCAGGAAGCAAAAACCCATTCCGATTTCATAGCTAACCATCTGGGCAGAAGCTCGTAGCGCTCCAAGGAATGCGTACTTAGAATTCGACGCCCACCCAGAAATAATCACTCCATACACCTCCATTGAAGTGATGGCCATGAGGAACAATAGTCCGGCATTTAGATTGGCGGTAGCAATTTCAGGACCAAATGGAATGACTGCCCAAGCAGCAAGAGATGGCCCTACTGTTAGCACAGGACCAAGATAAAAGAGGACCTTATCTGCTGACGCCGGACGAACAATTTCCTTGGTCATCAACTTCAAGGCATCTGCTATGGGTTGCAGCAGCCCCCATGGGCCCACCCGATTAGGTCCCAACCGGATTTGTACCCAGCCCAATAACTTACGTTCCCAGAGGGTTGCGTAGGTCACAGCAGTCAATACAAGGACCAACACTAGAGATACCTTCACGAGAGCCCAAATAGTTGGCCAAGCCAAAGAAGTCCACCACGAAGCATCAATAAGACCACGACCTAAAGCAAAAATGGCATCGATCATGCTGCAATCTCCTGCTTCCCAATTGCTCTGGCATCCGCAGTCAACTGGAGTGATGGAGCCCGGCGTACGATACCGTCCAATTGATAAATGTCAGCAACACAAGGGGTAACCGGCGAGTCAAACCCACTGGAAGACAATGAACAAGCATTGCTGAGGCGATTGGCAGGCGCATGATCAGGTACGACTCCACCGTTCGCGGCGTGAAGATGCGACAACACTTCCTGGGCAGAATTAAATTCGAAACCTGGCAAATTCAATATATTGGCCAAGGCGCGTAGGACCTTCCATGCTGGCCGTGCGTCACCCTGAGGCTTGACGACCGCATGAAAACTTTGTAAGCGACCTTCTGCGTTCACAAACGTACCGGGTGTCTCAGTAAAGGGGGCGATTGGCAACAATACATCGCTAAATGCCATGTTCGCCTTGAATGGGCTCAACGTGACCACCATTTCACATTGTCCTAAGGACTGAACAGCAGCACTGCCAGCAGCTGAATCGAACTCAGGCTCGTTGTTCAACAAGATCGTGGCCTTTAACCCACCGGACAACATCTGACCAGCATTCATCCCCCCCGTACCGGGCAGAGCACCGACCAGCTGTGCTCCCACTGTGTTTGCTGCTTCTGAAAGATAGCCAACCACTGCACCAGTCTGGGCACCAATCCAATTGGACAATGCCAAAATATGTGATGCATGCGGATGGTGGGCCGCAGCATTTCCAAGTAGTATTGCCCTCCGCTCACCGGACATCATTGATTTGGCGATTTCCTTTGCAATATCTGTAGCCTGTCCTGAGATTGGAGCCGCAATACCCTTCTCCTGAGCAACAGCAAACGCAATGTTTGCCACAGCCTGCACCCAACCGGCAGAGGGCACAACACAAGAATGACGCAGCGGCATTGCCCAGTCCATCGCCCTTTCGCTCACAACACTAACTGCGCAGCCGACTCGAGTGGCCTGACGGATTCGCTGAGCAAAAAGCGGATGGTCTTTACGCAAATTCGAGCCGATCACCAATACACGTTGAAGCTGCGACAGTCCAGAAATTGGCATGCCCAAGAATCGAACCCCTTGCTGGGACTCCTCAAACTCAGCATTGCGAAGTCGGTAATCTATATTTTCACTACCCAGCCCTCTAACGAGAGAACCAGCCAAACACAACTCCTCCAGCGTGCTGTGTGGACTAACCAATGCGCCAATAGAAGCAGCACCGTGATTTTTCCTTATGCTTTGCAACCCATGTGCAACATACTCTAGCGCTGTTTTCCAGTCCACTGACTTCCACTCACCGCCTTGTTTTAACATCGGTGTTGTCGATCTCTGGTCACTATTTAAGGCCTCGTAAGAGAACCGATCCCGATCAGCGATCCAACATTCATTGACAGCATCATTCTCTAACGGAACAACCCGCATCACCCGATCGTTCTTTACTTGCACAATTAGATTTGCACCTGTGGAATCGTGTGGACTGATTGACTTGCGGCGCGACAACTCCCACGTTCTGGCGCTGTACCGGAATGGCTTGCTCGTCAGCGCACCCACGGGGCAGATATCAATCATGTTTCCAGAGAGTTCCGAGTCGACCGACTGCCCCAAAAAAGTCTCAATTTCCGCATGCTCGCCCCGATGCGACATGCCCAACTCCATGACCCCTGCGATTTCCTGCCCAAACCGAACACAACGCGTACAGTGAATGCACCGGCTCATCTCTTCCATGGAGACCAAGGGACCAATGTCCTTGTGAAACACAACACGCTTCTCTTCCTGGTACCTAGAAGAGGATCCTCCGTAACCAACTGCCAAGTCCTGAAGCTGACATTCACCCCCCTGGTCGCAAATGGGGCAATCCAATGGGTGGTTAATCAGCAAAAACTCCATTACCGATTTTTGGGCCTTAACGGCCTTGTCGCTCTTTGTCCGAACGATCATTCCCTGCGTGACTGGCGTCGCACACGCCGGCATTGGCTTGGGCATTTTCTCGACATCGACCAAACACATCCGGCAACTTGCCGCAATACTAAGCTTTTTGTGATAACAAAAATGCGGAATATAGGTGCCTGCTTTTTCGGCCGCATGCATGATCATGCTGCCTTCAACAATGTCAACCTTTTTGCCGTCGAGTTCGATTTCGATCATCTTGGGACTCGCTCAAACGTAAGCCGGGACCATGCAGGTCTTGTGCTCTACGTGGTACTCAAATTCGTGTCTAAAGTGTTTGATCATGGCGCGCACGGGCATCGCCGCCGCATCGCCCAGTGCGCAGATCGTACGGCCCTGAATGTCCTCCGCGACGCTGTCCAGCAAGTCCAGATCAGCGGGGCGTCCATGACCCTGTTCAATGCGGTCCACCACGCGCGACAACCATCCCGTGCCCTCACGGCAAGGTGTGCATTGGCCACAGGACTCATGCATATAGAAGTAGCTCAAGCGCTGCAGACTCTTGACCATGCAGCGACTGTCATCAATCACGATCACCGCACCGGACCCGAGCATGGACCCTGCCTTCGCAATCGAGTCATAGTCCATCGTGCAATCCATCATGACGGATGCTGGCAATATGGGTGACGATGAACCCCCAGGAATAACCGCCTTCAG
>CAJAVE010000377.1 GCA_903945325.1 uncultured beta proteobacterium
CCCGACTTGCTGCACGGTACGGCGGGGGCATCCAGCTGCGCTTGTGCGGGCACCTCTTGCACCGGGTCCCACAACACACCGGTCGAGTTGGCGAGTTCTTCATCGGTGAAGAAGCCAGCTTGGCCGTTGCGCACGGTCAAACGCGTCTGGCCGCGCACCTGGCAGTCGTAATGGAAGAAGAACAGACGCACATCACCCTGGGTGGCATGGCCGTCGACATGGATGTCGTAACACAGCGTGTCGCCGGGCACCGGCAAGCCACCGTGCCAGGTGAGGTCGCAACCCAGCAGGCGGTAAACGCGCTCGCCCTGGTTGAGGGCATCCACCCCCAGCCAGCTGATCAGCAGCAAATCGGCCTGGCCGGATTCGATCATCACCCCGGCAGGCATGCGGCCTTCGCCGTCCAGGTACCAGCTGTCGGGACGCACATCGGTCTCGGTCCACAACGTGCCCTTGCCCATGGAGCCGGGTACTGCGTCAATGCCGGTCACGCGGTCGGCCAGTAGCAGCGGCGGCTCGGGCATGCGTACCTGGCGTGCGTAGCCGTCCTGACCGGCAAACTGGGGGCCGAAGACCGATGAGATCTGACCACCGGCCAACACCTCCAACTGAGCCCGGTTGAACTTGGGGCCGGGCAAATTTATAGGTTTTAGGGCTGTAGACCTTGCTGGTATTGCGCAAGTAGCTACATTTTCAATAGCAGAAGCAACGGCAGGCGGCGTTGCCGAGGCTGGCGGTGCTACCGATGCAGGGGCAGGCTGTGGCGATAGGAATGCGGCCTGCACCGGCTGGGGCGGCGTTGGCAGCACGGGTGCCAAGACCGGCGCAACTACAGGCAACGGCGCAAGCACGGCGGTATGCGCATTGACGGGCTGGCCTTGCGAGGCCGCAGCAAAGGCATGGTGCAGTGTGGCCTGCGCCGTCTGCTGCAATGCCAAAAAACGGGCGTGCACTGCGGCTTGCTGCGCAATGAATGCCTGGTGGACAGCGGCGAGCTGCGCTTGCTGGGCCACCACGCGGGACAAGGTGTCGTTCATGGGAGGGGCCTTCAAGGGTTGCGCGGCCATGGGCGGCGCAGAAAGATGAGGTGCTGCCAACACGGGTACAGGTACAGGTACAGGTACAGGTGCAGGTGCAGGTGCAGGTATGGATACAGGGCGCAGGGTGGCCGCTTGCAACACCGGTTCAAGGTACGGGGCGGGAGTCATCATCTGCAAATCATTCTGTTTAAGCGGTGTAAGGGGGGCTGCGGCTGGGGTCAGGCGAACCGGCACACGCGGCGCTGGGGCGTGGGCGGGCAGCGTCAGCCATGGCCCAGTAGGGCGTTGCGGCGGCGCGGCGGCGGCCAGCGCGGCCTCCAGTGCGGCGACATTGGCTGAAATGCCAGCCGCTACCAGCCACGCGCAAGCGTTCAGCACCTGGCGCGCACCGGATCGACCTGCGACATCGAGTGACACCACCAAGTGCTCGCGCTCGCCCAGAATGCGGCGAATCCAGCCGCTGCATAGGCCACGCGGGCCGTGTTCGATGAACACACGCACACCATCAGCCCAGGCTTGCTCAACCGTGCGGGTGAAGTCCAGCGTGTCCACTGCCTGGCCGGTGATGGCGTCCGCTGCGGCAGCCGACGTGGGTATGAACCACTGGCCGGTGGCATTGGTGTAGAAGCGCACGCCCGGCACGTCTTGCACGGCACGGTGGTGCAGTTGCCACCAGGCGTCGCGTATTTCTTCCACCTCGGGGCAGTGCGCCGCCATGTCGTAGCCCAGGGGCAGCGTACGGGCCTGACCCAGGCGCTGCACCACGCGGGCGCAGGCGGCGGCTTCGCCACCAATCACGCAGTCCTCTAAGGTGTTGATGATGGTCAAGTGGGCCAATGGCTCCAGGGCCAATGCGGTTTTCACCTCGGCCAGCGGCGCGGCCACCACATAACTAGCCCAGGTGCTGTTGGCCGCCTCAGGCAAACCCTGGCGCTGCCAGGCCTGTCGTGCGGCATTGAAAGGGGCGACCAGGTCTTGGGTAAAAGCCGTACCGGTGCGGCTGGCCTTCATCATCTCGCCCAGATCGTTCCAGGCACCCATGGCAAACAGCGCGTTGGATTCACCCGACGAATAACCAATGGTGGCTTCGGGCTTGATGCCCAACACATGGCGGGTCACCTCGGCGTGCAACTGGCACACAAACGAAGTGCCCCAGAGCTGGTCCAGCGGGTGCGTGGGCTGTCCGTCGCCGGGGCCGTAAATCCAGTCGGTAGCGGCTTTCATTTCAGAGCAGCGTGCAGCCACGGCGGCCACCTGTTGGGGCAAGGCCAGTGCCAGCTCGCGCCCCATGCCAGGGTAAGCGGCAGCGGCACCGGTGAAGACAAATGCAGTCTGCCCGGTGATGGGGGTTTCGCGAAACGCCACACCTTCAGGCACTGGGCCTCCACCCTCCAGCCAGCGCCGGGCCTGGGCACTGCGGCTTGCCAGTTCGGTAGCATCCGCAGCCACCAGCACAATGCGGGCCGGGCCGTGAGTGGACGGCTGCCCGGCATCCAGCGCCGCCAAAGCCTGCGCCTTATTCGCACCCGAAAACACATGCAAGCGGGCGGGTGCATCGGCCAGCCACGCGGCCACGGTGCTGTCTTGTGCGCCTTGCAGACGCACGCTGGCAGGCGCGGCCTCCAGCACCGAGACCGA
>CAJAVE010000378.1 GCA_903945325.1 uncultured beta proteobacterium
GCGTTGAAACCAAACCAGCCCACCCACAGCAGGGAGGCACCCACCATGGTCAGTGTCAGGCTGTGAGGCGCCATGGCTTCCTTGCCGTAGCCCACGCGCTTGCCAATGAAGTAGGCACCCACCAGACCCGCAACCGCAGCATTGATGTGCACAACGGTACCGCCAGCGAAGTCCAGTGCACCCCACTGCCACAGGAGGCCGGCCTTGGAGGTCATGGCGTCTGCCACTTCCTTTGAAGCATAGGCATCAGGTCCCATCCAGAACCAGACCATATGGGCGATGGGTGCGTAGCTGAAGGTGAACCACAGCACCATGAACATCAGCACGGCAGAGAACTTGATACGCTCGGCAAACGCTCCCACGATCAGCGTGCAGGTGATACCAGCGAACGTGGCCTGGAAGGCGGCAAACACGATCTCGGGAATCACAACGCCCTTGCTGAAGGTCGCCGCGTTGGCAAAAGTGCCCGCCGCGTTGTCCCAGACGCCTGCCATGAACAGCCTGTCGAAGCCGCCGATGAAAGCGTTGCCCTCGGTGAACGCCAGGCTGTAGCCGTAAATGAACCACAACACCACGATCATCGAGAACGTGACCATCACCTGCATCAGCACGGACAGCATATTCTTGCTGCGCACCAGACCACCATAGAACAGGGCCAGGCCCGGCACGGTCATCAGAATGACCAGCAGGGTGGAGACCATCATCCAGGCGGTGTCGCCCTTGTTGGGGACGGGTGCAGGCGCGGCCGCCGGAGCCGCTGCATCCGATGCAGCGGCGGCAGGAGCCGGCGCGGCAACCGCCGCAGCGGGTGCCGCAGGTGCGGCTTCCGGCGCTTTGGCTTCAGTAGCTGACGCGACCGCAGCCGGGGCTGCCGTCTGGGCTGAAGCGATCGAACCCGCTGTCAGAATACCCAGTCCCAGCACGAGGGATATCAATAGTTTTTTCATAGGGCCTCCTTGCCTGTTTCACCAGTGCGGATGCGAACGACCTGTTCCAGGTCATAGACGAAAATTTTGCCGTCGCCGATCTTGCCGGTGCGTGCAGCGCCTTCGATGGCTTCAATGACGCGCTCCACCAGGGAGTCGTCAACTGCAGCCTCGATCTTCACCTTGGGCAAAAAGTCGACCACGTACTCTGCACCGCGGTACAACTCGGTATGGCCCTTCTGGCGGCCAAAACCCTTGACTTCGGTCACCGTAATGCCCTGCACGCCCATGCTGGACAAGGCTTCACGCACCTCGTCGAGCTTGAACGGTTTGATGATTGCCGTTACGAGTTTCATAGTGTTTCCTTGAATAGGGGGGCGAATCAGAATGCGTATTTGATGCCGACCGCCACGCCGCTCTTGCCCAGGTTGTCAAAGCCGGGAACCTTGTAGAACGCGTCTTTGGCGTCGGTGCTGTAGGCCACCAGGGAGCCAGTCAAACCACCGCCGAAGTCCTTGCCCAATGTCAGCGAGAAGTCGGTGTAATCACCGGTCCCGTTGTTGGGGATGGTCTGGCGGCCAACGTGGGGTGTCAGGCTGAAGCCGCCACCCAGGTCAAACGCAGCAGCCAGTTCAAAGTAGGAGGAACCTGAGCTATTGGGGTTGGCAATGAAATTGCCCGTGCTCTGGCTGTACTTGGCGGTCACGATGCCGTAGGTCAGCGCGCCGTAGAACTCTGTGGTGTTGGCGTTTACCAAAACCTTGTCAGCCGTATTGCCGGGGTACTGGTAGGTAATCACGCCGATGTCGAACGTGAAGTCTTTGGCAATCTCGCCCTTGTAGCCGCCGTACAGGTCGATTTCAGTGGTGCCGTCGGTTGCGCCCACGTAATCCTTGATCCAGCTGACGTTGGATGCCCAGGCGCCTACATAAACACCGCTGGTGTGGGCGAAGTCAATACCCCCCTGCAAGGCCGGCTTGAATGAGGTTTGCGCCACGCTACGGAAGCGGTAGTCACTGACCACGCCGACGTTGAAGCTCAGTGTGGACTCGGGTGCGGGAGCGGCAGCCTGTGCAAACGCAGCAGAGGTTCCGACCAAAGCAGTAGCCAGGGCGAGGATGGATTTGGTTTTGAGATTCATGGTTAACTCCAGTGAGGTTTAAAGGGGGATACCTCAGTTAAGCACGATGTATGCCACCCAATCTTTTTGTGCGTGTCCCGCACTTGTGTCCACCAGACGGACGGGACTCACGTTATGATGGCTGTATAAAATTACAGTGTGCACGATGTTGGTGCATAACCATCCGTAAAGACCATCCGGGTGCGCACTATTTTGGGAGAACGGATATGGGCTTGTCTTTGGTGCAGAGTCGCGCATTGCGGGGGCTGGATGCCGCGCGGGTCACTGTCGAGGTGCATTTGGCCAATGGGCTGCCCAGTTTCACCCTGGTGGGCCTTGCCGACGTGGAGGTCAAAGAGGCGCGCGAGCGGGTGCGCTGCGCCATCCAGAATTCCGGGCTGCAGTTTCCGAACAACCAGCGAATCACCGTCAACCTGGCGCCAGCTGACCTGCCCAAGGACTCCGGGCGCCTTGATCTGCCCATTGCACTGGGCATTCTGGCCGCCAGCGGACAGATCGATGGTTCACTATTGGCACGCTACGAATTTGCCGGTGAGTTGTCGCTCACCGGCGCGCTGCACCCGGTGCGTGGGGCGCTGGCGATGGCACTGGCGCTTCACACTGGCCAATGCATGACCAGTCTGGTTTTGCCGCCCGGAAATGCAGAAGAAGCGGCGCTGGTGCCGGGTTCGCTGGTGTACCGGGCGCGCCATTTGCTCGACGTGGTGCGCCAGTTTGTTCCGGCAGGGGCGGCGCAGGATCTGGTCGGGGCCGATGGTGCGACTCCCACGGATGACGGTTGGTGCCGGGTGGAACCGGTGCGGTCGACCACCCGGGCGTCTTCACCTGACATGGCCGACGTCAAAGGCCAGGCCGGTGCCAAGCGCGCGATGGAGATTGCCGCCGCCGGTGGCCACAGCTTGCTGTTGACGGGGCCGCCAGGCTCGGGCAAGTCCATGCTGGCACAACGCTTTGCAGGTCTGTTACCCCCCATGTCGTGCGACGAGGCCTTACAAACCGCCGCTATTGGCAGCCTGAGCGGCCGCTTCAAGATGGAAAACTGGGGGCAACGTCCTACCTGTAATCCGCACCACTCTGCCAGTGCGGTGGCATTGGTGGGGGGCGGCTCGCCGCCACGGCCGGGCGAAATATCGCTGGCACACAACGGTGTGCTGTTCCTGGATGAAATGCCGGAGTTTCCCAGGGCGGCGCTCGAGGCCCTGCGTGAACCGCTGGAGACGGGGGCCATCACCATCTCGCGTGCGGCGCAGCGATCCGAGTTTCCGGCGCGCTTCCAGCTGGTAGGGGCCATGAACCCCTGCCCCTGCGGCTATCTGGGCTCAGCCACGCACAACTGCCGTTGCACGCCGGACCAGATTCACCGTTACCAGGCCAAGCTCAGCGGCCCTTTGATGGACCGCATCGACCTGCATGTGGAGGTGCCCAGCCTGCCCAACGCAGAACTTCTTGGAGCCCCGGCGGGTGAATCCACAGACAGCATCCGCCAGCGCTGCACCGAGTCGCGTCAAAGGGCGCTCGACAGACAGGGTTGCACCAATATGGCGTTGCAGGGCCAGGCGATTGACCAATACATCCAGCTGGATGCGGACGCGATCAAATTTTTGAATGTAGCCGCCACACGGTTGGGCTGGTCCGCGCGTGGCACGCACCGCGCACTCAAGGTGGCGCGCACTATAGCTGACTTGGCAGGATCGAAAATGACCGAGGTGAGCCACCTGGCGGAGGCTATGCAATACCGCAGAACCTTACCAAGTCGATACTGATGGCTTTGTTCTGAATAGGATCCGAGAACATAGAATGAGGCACTATCACTTGGAATGCGCGCATGAAGTACCTCAAGATTGTCTCGGTCATCGCTATGCTGATGGTATTGGTGGCTTGCGGGGGTAGCAGCAACAGGGATGAATTGGCCGCAGCCGGTACACCTGCAGTTTTGTATAGCAGTGCGCCGAGTGCGCTGACCGTTGTCGCCGCTGCGCCAGCTTCCCCGTTCTCCATAGGCGGAGGTACGCCACCTTATTCAGCAAGTAGTAGCAACGCCAGTGTGGCCACTGCCACCGTATCCGGTTCAAGCCTGAATATCGCCGGAGGATTGGTCGGCAACGCAACCGTTCTTATTCTGGATTCGAAAGGGGCCCGGGTAGAAATTGCGCTCACAGTGAGCGCGCCCCAAGCAGCACCCACTTTGAGAACCACGGCACCGAGCGACATCACGTTGGCCGCCGGAGCGACTAACTCGTTTTCCATCTTCGGCGGTACGCCCCCCTACCTAACCAGTTCCAGCAACGCCAGTGTGGTGACGTCGGGTGTCAATGGCAACTCAATCAGCGTCATAGGTGTCGCACGTGGAACGGGCAACATCCTTGTTCTTGACGCCACAGGCGCGCAGGTTGCCATCACAGTCACTGTGGGCTCCACCACCGTTACACCGTTGTTCACTTCTGCCAGCAGTGCTGTCGCTCTAACCGTGGGTGCGGCTGATGTCACCTACACCATCGGGGGTGGTGTGCCGCCCTACTCCGCCAGTAGCAGCAATCTGGGCGTAGCCACTGCGTCAGTCAGTGGGACCAGTCTGAGCTTGAAGGGTCTTACTACCGGCAGCGCCACCGCTGTCGTTCTGGACTCCACCGGATCAAAGATTGATATCACCTTGACTGTGGGCTCCGGCACCCCGGTTACCGCGTTTCGAACCACCGCACCCAGCGCCATCACGTTGGGAGTGGGTAGCACGGATGCCTTCACGATGTCGGGTGGAACGCCTCCCTATGTCGCCAGTACCAGCAATTCGGGCGTGGCTACCGTGAGCGTGAATGGCGGCAGCTTAAGCATCGCTGGAAAGGCCACCGGCAGTGCCAACATCCTTGCCCTTGA
>CAJAVE010000379.1 GCA_903945325.1 uncultured beta proteobacterium
CACCAGCAGCGACGAGTTTGGCACATTGGCCGATGGCTTCAACGGCATGGCTGAGCATCTGCAGTCCATGTACAAAAACCTTGAAGCCAAGGTGGCCGAAAAAACCGCTGAACTGCAAGACAAAACCGAGCGACTGGCCAGCCTGTATGAAATTTCCGCGCTGGTTGCCAATGCCACATCGCTGGAGACGCTGGCGCAGCAGTTTGTACAGCATGTGGCGCGTGTCGCGCGGGCCGACGGCATCGCTTTGCGCTGGTCCAACCAGGGCAACCTGCGCCACCTGATGCTTGCAGCGCATGGGCTGCCACTGTCTATGGTTGATGCCGAGCAGTGCATTTACACCGGCGACTGCCATTGCGGCAATAACGACGCTGGCAGCGGGTTGAAGGTCATCCCCATTCATACCATGACGCCAGCCCCAGAAGGCAGACCGCGACATTGCGCCAAGGCGGGATTTGAGACCCTGATTACCATCCCGGTGCGACTGCAAGAGCGCCTGATGGGCGAGGTTGATCTGTTTTTTCACGCACGCATCAACCCCTCCGAGGCCGAAATATCGCTACTCGAAGTGCTCAACACGCACCTGGCCAGCGGCATGGAAAACCTGCGACTCAATGCGCTTGAGAAAGAGGCGGCCGTGTCACAGGAGCGCCACCTGCTTGCGCGTGAACTTCATGACTCGATAGCCCAGTCGCTGGCGTTTTTGAAGATTCAGGTGCAACTGATGCGTGACGCCATAAAAACCTGCGAACCTGATGCAGTGGCAAAAATCCTCGAAGAAATTGATCTGGGCGTGAAAGAAAGTTACGGTGACGTTCGTGAGTTGCTGCTGCACTTTCGCACCCGCACCAATACCGAAGACATCGAACCGGCGCTGGCTACCACCTTGCAAAAGTTTGAGCACCAAAGCGGCATTCCGACCCACCTGAACATTCAAGGGCAAGGCATGCCGCTATCACCCGACCTGCAGATCCAGGTGCTTCATATCGTGCAGGAAGCACTGTCGAATGTGCGCAAACATGCCCGAGCCTCGCAGGTGTGGCTGGACGTGCAACAGCAGCCCACCTGGCGTTTTGAGGTGCGTGACGATGGCCTGGGCTTTGACCCCGGGCGCCACACGCTTGACGAAACCCACGTCGGCCTGCGCATCATGTCCGAGCGTGCGCAGCGTATTGATGCCGCGCTGGAGGTGATCTCGACCCCGCAACACGGCTGCTCTGTGATTTTGATCCTGCCGACACCGGCTCACCCAATGCCACCGCAAGGTGCTGCTGAGCCGGCTCTTGTCAACGCCACTCAGTCCCAAATCTAAACACGTCCCATGCAAGCACCAATCGCGCCCATTCGTATCCTGGTGGTTGACGACCACACCCTGTTTCGGCGGGGCCTCACCGCCTTGCTGGCGCGCGATGCGCTATTGTTGGTGGTTGGAGACGCCGCCGATGCCGGCCAAGCGATTCGTAAGGCGCAAGAGCTTCAGCCCGACTTGATCCTGCTCGACAACCACCTCCCCGGTGTCAACGGTGTGGATGCGTTGCCGGCTTTGCGTGAGGCCGCGCCCCAAACGGTGATTCTCATGCTGACGGTGAGCGAAGACGAAAATGACCTAGCCGCCGCACTGCGCAGTGGTGCAGCCGGCTACCTGCTAAAAACCATCGAGGGTAACGACCTGACCGCTGCCATCCAGCGCGCAATGCAGGGTGACA
>CAJAVE010000380.1 GCA_903945325.1 uncultured beta proteobacterium
CGACGAATTCTTCCCAACATTTCCATGGTGATCACCTTTTTGCTCCTGCCCAAAAAACGGGCAGAGCCAGTAAAACACCTGGGTCAGTTTTGGATCGGCACTATGCCCTCAAGTGGGTCAGTTTTCGGTCGGCGGCAACACTGTGCAGACTTTCCTCAAGACGCCTTTTGAGGGTGAAAAAAATCCCAAGTTCTCCCATTGACGTCGTTGGCTTTGATGTCTCTGTGCTGGACGACTTGGTTGACGGTGATCGCGCAATGTTTGAAAAATTCACCCTGATGTTTATCAGCTCATTTGAGACCGCTCTGGCAAACATCGATGGCGCTTTGAAAAGCGCTGACCTTGTCACCCTGTGTGCAATGGGCCATCGGGCCAAAACCACGGCACGCAATATCGGCGCCATTGCGCTGGGCAACGCATGCGAAGCGCTGGAAGCAATTTCTCTGACATCAAATATCGAAGAGGCCACCCAGGCGGCCGTCGGCCTGCGCCCGATGTTTGAAGCCGTCCGCGCGGAATTGTCAAGGCGGATTGACCCACCTGTACACGGCATCTAACAGTTCGGCGGTAACAAATGGTTTGGCGATGAAGCCTGTCATGCCGGCCTCAAAGTATTGCCCCCGCTCTTGCGAATTTGCGTTCGCAGGGGTCGCCAAAATCGGAACATGGAGCCCGTTGGGAAGCTGTCGAATCTGTCGGGTCGCTTGAACACCATTCAGATTGGGCATTTGGATATCCATCAGAATCAGGTCATATCTCGTCGTTTTGACCAAGGCCACCGCTTCACAGCCATCCAGCGCGCTGGCGATGGTAAGTCCGAGTTTTGCAAGCCGAAGTTTCACCAGCTCGTAGTAAACGGTGGTAGCGATGGTCACCCAGCTCAACGCGCCTATCGTTTGCAGGTAGCCCGAGGCTCGGGTTAAAAAGTGTGCCTGACCACCGAAGTTGACGTTCGGCTGCGATGAGGTTGGGCGCATCTGGGTCAGGCAACTAGGTCAAAACCTAGTTGCTGATGCCTATGACTTGCAAGAGCTGCGCAATTCGAAGGGGTTTGATCAAGCAGACTTCTGCGCCTTCGGCGATCACCGCCTGCATTTGCGCGTCGGTCGCGTGGCCGGTGAAGGCAATAACGCGCGCATGCCGGGTGTGGGCCTCCTGCTTGAGCTGGCGGCAGACCTCAATGCCGTTGATTCCGGGCATCATTAAGTCCAACAAAACATAGTCTGGCTTGTGCAGGCTGGCCTTCAAGCCGCCAGTAAATCCGTCATTCGCCACCAGCACTGCCAACCCGGGCACGGCCTCCTGCAAGCCTTCGGCAATGGTGTTGGCGAGATCGACTTCGTCTTCAATGATCAGGATCGACGGTGTTTTTTTGGCGTTTGCAATGCCTTGGGTTTGGACGATTTTCTCGACATCGCTGCGAAGAAAGCGCCGGTGGCCGCCCAGTGTGGTTTCGCAGGGGAGCAAGCCTTTTTCAGTCCACAGCCGGATGGTGTTGGTGGAGACCATCAGTTGCTTCGCGACATCTTTGGCGGTCAGGTAGGGGTTGAGGTCTGGTGGGGTCACGTCGGATCTGCCGTTTGCTGGTGTTTTTGGTGAAATTGGTGTTTTGTTTGATTTTTGGATTGTGGCACAGGTAGGAATAGACGTGCCCTACCAACGGAGATTGCGGGCATCGGCATGGCGGCGGAGATGGTGCATGGCAGTCGCACGAACGCGCTGATGGCGCGAAAGTGATGCAGAAAACGGCTGATGTTTCGCTGACGGTGCTACCATTTTAGTAGCTGGCTGCGCATATTCTGTGAGGGTTACAGCGCTTTTTATACTCAAAAAACTAAGGCGCTACATTGCGCCGATTCAGGGCGCATGTGGCCGCCGAGGTGATGGCAGGTAGCCTGGGCTGCTATCAGGGCTGGCTCTGTGTCCATTTGTCATCTGCCATCGCAGCATTGACACCCACCTTGTCCCAAACCGTTTGGGCTGCGTCAGCGTTCCCCGAGGCAGCGCGATGCTCGAAGAATTTGGCAGTCTCCATGGCACTTATTTTTTCTGCAATGGCCACCACAAAAAACTGATTCATGGTGGTGTCATCAGCGGCGGCAATTCGTTTGGCGGCCTGCTTAAGCGATTCGGGTAGGCGCAGGGCGTAACTGCTCATGGCTTGGAACTCCTAGTGACGGTAGAACGAAAGTGTTGAAAGGTTTGTTCAGGGTTTAGCACAGGGATACCAAAAAGCTTTGCAGGGCCAAAGTCCCGCAGGTTGTAAGTCACGATGGCGTGCGCCTGTGCATTGGCCGCAGCTTCCAGCACCATTTCATCGGAAGGGTCACGCAATTGCGGTCTCCATTGGTAATGCGTGGTGACTGGCTCAATGATTCCCGCCAGTTCATTCAAAATTGCGTCGATGTCACTGCCAAGAAGCCCGCAGGCCTCTAACTGGCTGGGGCGTTTGAGAACGTCCTCGTACTCCAGAAATAGCGCCGGGCTGCAACACATCGTGACCTGCCCCAGGCGAATAATCTGCATCAGCGCGAACGAAGGCCCATGCCGGTTGCGTGTGGCAGCGACCAAAATATTGGTATCGATGACAAGTTTGGTTGGATTCTTCATATCGTCGGTGATGTGAGTATCCGTGCGGATTGGGGAAATGTCAATCAGACGCTTGCTTCATCAATATCCTGCACCGGTCAAGAGCATTGGCTTGGCGGAGGACTGCTCCCTATTGTTGAATAGTGGTTGATATTCAACCATTGCGTGGTTGATATTCAGTCAATACAACGGGCGTATGCACCCTGAAGTGCTATCTCAGTGGCCGCTGTCAAACGACGAATTGTCCGACAGCCCGACGCTGAAACGGGCCGATGCTTTGTTCTCAACGCCTCTCCTTGTGGCACTGCCGCACCCAAAGCAACATCGAGGTCACAGCCGCCAATGGTCGCCCTGCATGGGCCTGTCACGCACCGGCCACACGGGGCAAAGCAATTGCACAACCTCCATCAGGCTCAACCACTCGGCGAAGGGGTCGATCCCGGAAGCCATGCCAAGCGGCGGCTGAAAAGGAACACCCGCTTCGCGCACCAGCACCGCATCTGCGCCGGTACGGTTTGGTTCCGCCTCAGCGTGCGGTTCGGTGTTATCCGAGAAGTTCATTGAGGAGTTCCGCTTTATCGAAAAGGGCAAAGTACTCACGCAATTCATCCATGTCGAGCGAAGCGCGGTGTATTTTCAATAGTGCGCGTATGTCGTCCAGGTCGCGCGCCCGCGTTGCATCGTTCACGAAGCCTTGGAGCTTGAAGCCGATAAGCCCTTCGACGCTGATGATGCGCATGCGGCCCATGGGGGTTTCACGCACGGATGCCTGCGCTAACAGGCGGCGGGCGAGGGGGCGATGCGCGTAAAGCACATCCAGACCTTCCGTGCCGCGCACATAGTTGGCGGCATCTTCACTGCGGTACAGGCACTGGTAGCCCAAATCCAGCAGCGCATCATGTACCCGGTCGGCAGCTTCGGCCTCCACCAGAAAATCCACATCCTTGGTGGCGCGCACCACCTGGTGTGCAACTACCGCCAAGCCGCCAATCAAGGCTGGCTGCGTATCGTTGCGCGCAAACATGGACAGCGCTTCGCGGATTTGTTCGGCCAGGTTGGACATGTCTACGGCGGGAAATGGTGGATGAGGTCATCATAGCGGCCACTTTGACATGGGTACATCAGCCGCGCCCTATCGCCCCAGCGACAGCCGTGCCCAGGCGAATCCATTAAATTCCCGGCACAATGATTTTTTGGAGACTAAACCGATGACCGCACGCACCATCCAACAACTGTTCGACCTGACCGGCAAGACTGCCCTGGTCACCGGCGGCTCCCGGGGTCTGGGCCTGCAAATGGCCCACGCGCTGGGCGAAGCCGGTGCCAAAATCATGCTCAGCTCGCGCAAGGCCGAAGACCTGGAGCAGGCTTGCTCGGAACTGCAAGCCGCAGGCATCGACGCCCGCTGGATTGCCGCAGACTGCGCCAAAGACGCCGAGATCACCCGCCTGGCCGATGAGACCCTGCAGCGCATGGGCGATGTGGACATTCTGGTCAACAACGCCGGTGCCGCCTGGGGCGCGCCCGCCGAAGACCACCCCGTTGACGCCTGGGACAAGGTGATGAACCTCAACGTGCGCGGCTACTTTTTGCTGAGCCAGGCCATTGCCAAAAAGAGCATGATTGCCCGCCGCTCGGGGCGCATCATCAACATTGCATCGATTGCCGGGCTGAACGGCAACCCCGAGGGCATGAACACCATCGCCTACAACACCTCCAAGGGTGCCGTGCTCAATTTCACCCGTGCGCTGGGTGCTGAATGGGGCAAGTACAACATCACCGTCAACGCCATTTGCCCGGGCTTTTTCCCCAGCAAGATGACGGCTGGCACGCTCAAGGCTTTTGGCGAAGAAAAGCTGGCTGCTGGCGCGCCGCTGAAACGACTGGGCGATGACGAAGACCTGAAAGGCCTGTGCGTGCTGTATGCGTCCGACGCTGGCAAGCACATCACCGGTCAGTGGCTGGCCGTAGACGGTGGCGTGAGCGTCGTAACGGGTGGCTGATATGTGGGACAAAGCCGTTGGCTTCGGGGTTGATATCCCCTTCGTCACGCTACTGGGATTTGAGCTGACACAGTTTGCCGGCGGCCATTCCGAAATTACGTACACCGCGAAGCCCGAGCATCTCAATTCGTTTTCGGTCACGCACGGCGGCGCGTTGATGACACTGCTCGATGTGTCCATGGCCACAGCGGCGCGCAGCCAGGTGCCCGAGATGGGCGTGGTCACCATCGAGATGAAGACCACCTTCATGCGCCCGGCCGTCGGGCCGCTGGTGGCCAAGGGCGAACTGATGCACCACACCGTCACCATGGCCTTCACGCAGGCCACCGTGTACGACGCGCATGGCCACAAGTGCGCCCATGCCACCGGCACCTTCAAGTTTATGAAGCGCCTGCCCACCGGCCACAAGACGGCGAACCCGCTGAATGTGCCGTCGAACAGCATTCGTACTGACTAGATTACTGACCTAATAGGCCTCTAGCCCCCGTCAATGCTGCGCAAGCAGCTATTTTTTCAATAGCATTTCAACCGATCCGGAATTTCAATGCCAACCAACCACCAAATCCACCTCGACAACCGCCCCGTGGGCGAAGCCGTTGCCAGCAACTTCAAACTGGTCACCGCCGAAACCCCGGCCCTGGCTGAGGGCCAGGTGCTGGTGCGCCACCACTTCCTGAGCCTGGACCCCTACATGCGTGGCCGTATGAACGACGCAAAGAGTTACGCCCAACCCCAGGCGCTGGGCCAGGTGATGCAGGGCGGCACCGTGGGCGAGGTGGCGGAGTCACGCCACCCCAAATTCGCCGTGGGCGACAAGGTGGTGGGCATGGGCGGCTGGCAGGAATACAGCGTGGTGGATGCCACGCAACTGGGCGCGCTGCGCAAGGTCGATACCACGCACGTACCGCTCAGCGCCTACCTGGGCGCGGTCGGCATGCCTGGCGTCACCGCCTGGTACGGCCTGGTCAAAATCATCGAACCGAAGGCGGGCCAGACCATGGTGGTCAGCGCCGCAACCGGCGCGGTGGGCAGCGCATTCGCCGCCCTGTCCAAGGCGCGCGGTTGCCGCACCGTGGGCATTGCGGGCGGACCGGAAAAATGCCAATACGCCGTCGACGAGTTGGGCTTTGACGCCTGCATCGACCACAAGCTGCACAGCACGGCGGCGACGCTGATGAAGGCGATTGCGGCCGAGTGCCCCAACGGTATCGACGGTTATTTTGAAAACGTGGGCGGCATAGTGCTGGACGCGGTGTTGCCGCTGATGAACGCGTTTGGTCGCATTGCGGTCTGCGGCATGATTGCCGGCTACAACGGCGCGCCGCTGCCGTTGACCTACCCCGCGCTGATTCTGATGCAGCGCCTCAAGGTGCAGGGTTTTATCGTCAGCGAGCACATGGAAATCTGGCCGGAGGCGCTGACCGAGCTGGGCACGTTGGTGGCGACCGGCAAGCTGCGGGCACGCGAGAGCATTGCGCAAGGCTTAGCGGCGGCACCTGAAGCCTTTTTGGGCCTGCTCAAGGGCAAAAACTTTGGCAAGCAACTGGTCAAGCTGATCTAACCCCTGGAGTCATTCATGGCCGACATCATCCTGCACCACTACCCCACATCGCCCTTTGCGGAAAAAATTCGCTGTGTGCTGGGCTTCAAGCAACTGGCCTGGAAGTCGGTCATCATCCCGGCCATCATGCCCAAGCCCGACGTGGTGGCGCTGACCGGTGGTTATCGCAAGACGCCCATCCTGCAAATCGGCTCGGATGTGTATTGCGACACCGCCCTGATTTGCGATGTGCTGGAACACTTGCAACCTACCCCCACGCTGTACCCAGTCACGGATAAGGGCATGGCGCGCGTGCTGGCCCAGTGGGCCGACACCACGCTGTTCTGGGCGGCCATGGGCTACAACCTGCAGCCCAAGGGGGCAGCGTCCCTGTTTGAAGGCGCGCCACCCGAGGCCGCCAAGGCCTTTGGCGCGGACCGCGCTGCGATGTCTGCCGGTATGAACCGCCTGCGCCCCGGTGACGCAACGGCCGCCTACAAGTCTTACCTGCGCCGTATCAATGACATGCTGGATGGGCAAGATTTTGTGCTGGGCAGCGCCCCGTGTGTTGCTGACTTTGCCTGCTACCACCCGCTGTGGTTTACCGCCAAACGGGTGCCGGTGATGGCAGGCATTCTGGATGCCACGCCCGCCGTGGCTGCCTGGATGGAGCGCATGGCGTCATTCGGGCACGGATCGATGGATAAGTATTCTGCTACAGAAGCGATAGCTGCTTGCGCAGCATCGACGGGGGCTACAGCCCCATTGGACACTATTTTTCAGGATGAGCACGGTATTCCACTCGGCAGCCGCGTGACCATCGCAGCCGATGTGTTTGGGCAAGAGGCGACCGAGGGCGAATTGGTGGCTGCCACCCGCACCCGCTACACCCTGCGCCGCACCGACGAACGCGCCGGCACGGTGCATGTGCATTTCCCCCGTATTGGATACGTACTAAGGGCATTGCAGCCGATATGAGCACGCCCGTGTCCCTGGAAATTGCCTGGAAGCGGGTCGCCTTTGCCGACCTGACGCCGCACCAGCTTTACGAACTGCTGCAATTGCGCACCGATGTCTTCGTCATGGAGCAAGCCTGCGCCTTTCAGGACATGGACGGCTACGACCACCTGGCCGTGCACTTGCTGGGAACAGAGGTTCCGGCTACAGCGGCTCAAGGGCAGGGCACACCGCTCATCGCCTACGCCCGCCTGTTCCCCGCCGGAATCAAGTTTGCCGAGGCCAGCATTGGCCGCGTCATCACGCGTGACACCGTGCGCGGAACCGGCCTGGGCCATGTGCTGATCCGCGAGGCTATTCGCTCTGTTGGCGCGCTGTGGGGCGTGCAGCCCATTCGCATTGGTGCGCAGGCTCGTCTGACCGCTTACTACCGTCAGCATGGCTTTGTCGAAGTAGGTCCAAGCTACCTGGAAGACAACATTGACCACCAGGACATGCTGTTAACCCCGCCCTGAATATCAATCACCCAAGCAAACCCCATGATTTCTGACTTCAAAAACAAGACCGCCGTCCTCACCGGTGCAGGTTCCGGCTTTGGCCTGGAGTGCGCCCGCATTGGCGCCAAGCTGGGCATGAACCTGGTGCTGGCCGACGTGCAGCAGGATGCATTGGACAAGACCGTGGCCGAAATGCAGGCTGCAGGTGCCCCGGTGCTGGCCATGCGTGTAGACGTGTCCAAAGCCGACCCGATGCAGGCACTGGCCGATGCTGCTTTTGCCCGCTTTGGTGCACCGCACTTTGTGTTTAACAACGCTGGTGTGGGCGCGGGTGGCCTGATCTGGGAAAACTCCCTGCAGGACTGGGAATGGGTGCTGGGCGTCAATGTGATGGGCGTGGTGCACGGCGTACGCCTGTTCACCCCCATGATGCTGGCCGCCGCCAAGGCCGACCCGGCTTACCAGGGCCATATCGTCAACACCGCCAGCATGGCGGGCCTGCTGAATGCGCCCAACATGGGCATTTACGGCGTCAGCAAGCACGCGGTGGTGTCCCTGAGCGAAACCCTGTACCAGGATTTGGCCCTGGTCACCGACCAGATCAGTGCCAGCGTGCTGTGCCCCTTCTTTGTGCCCACCGGCATCAGCCAGAGCCACCGCAACCGGCCTGAAGAGCTCAAAGTGCCGGGTGCCAAGCCCACGCAAAGCCAGCTGATCGGCCAGGCCATGAGCGACAAGGCCGTGGGCAGCGGCAAGGTCACCGCGGCGGAAGTCGCCCAAATGGTGTTCAACGCCATCGCAGCCAACCAGTTTTACATCTACAGCCACCCCAAGGCCATTGGCTCGGTGCAGACCCGCATGGAAGACGTGCTGCAGGCGCGCAACCCGACGGACCCGTTTGCGCACAAGCCCGAACTGGGAGTGGAGCTGCGGAAAGCACTGCGCACCTGAATGGAAGATGCTACGCTATTGATAGCGTGTTGCGCAATTCCCACATGGGTTACAGCCTGTTTTTATCAAAATTCTGGTAGCGGTTTTTGCCCATCAGCTTGGCCTGGTACATGGCCTGGTCGGCTTGCCGCAGCAACTGATCGGCTTCAGGCACGTCGGCTTGCGGGTAATAAGTCACGCCCAGACTCGCGGAAACCTGGAGTTCCACACCGTCGACTTCCACCGGCGTAGCGGCAGCGTCCAGCAGGCGGGTGAGCAGCGGCACGCAGGCTGCCGAGTCGGCCAGGTCGGTCAACACAGCCACAAATTCGTCGCCGCCAATGCGCGCCAGCGTGTCGCCCTCACGCAGAGACTGCTTCATGCGGGCCGAAACCGCAATCAGCAGCGTGTCACCGGCATCGTGCCCGTACTGGTCATTCACTGCCTTGAAACCATCCAGGTCCAGATAGGCTACTGCCAGTGTCTGGTTGCGCCGCTGGGCCTGCAACATGGCCTGGCGCAGGCGATCTGCCAGCAGCACCCGGTTGGGCAGGTTGGTCAGCGCGTCAAAGTGGGCGTTGTGCTCGAGTTGGCGCTTCTGCTCCTTGCTGGCGGTGATGTCGCGCGAGAAACCCACGGTGCCTATCACCCGGTCATCGATGCGCACTGGGGATTTGTAGGTTTCATGCCACTGCATCTGGCCGTTCACCGCCACGAGTTCTTCAACATCCTTGGGCTGTCCGGTGGCCAGCACGGTGGCGTCGTCAGCGCGGTACTGCGCGGCCAGTTCGGGTGTGGTGATATCGAGGTCGCTCTTGCCAATCAACGAGTCGGCGGACGGCCAGCCAAAACCGGTGGCAAAGCGCTCGTTCACTGCCAGGAAGCAGCTGTGCTCATCTTTGAGCCAGGTGTTGAAGGGGTGTCGAGCAGTACACGCAGGTATTGCTCGCGCAGCTTCAATGCGTCGGCCAATTCATGGCTTTGTGTCACGTCATGCCCGATGCCCAGCACGCCAATCAATTGGCCCTGCGTACCGAAGACCGGGAGCTTGGTTGTTTCTAGCAGCTCCTTGTGGCCGTCGACTGCAAAGGTGATCCACTCCTCGTTCATGTGCAGGCCACCGGTTCGCATCGCCTTCATGTCGTTGGCCCGAAAAAAATCAGCCAGCTCCGCGCCAATGAAGTCGTAGTCGGATTTGCCCACAATCTCCTGCTCGGTGGCGCCAAAGAACTGTTCGAACCGCTGGTTGCAGGCCAGATAGGTGCCGTTGACGTCCTTCAGCCACACCAGGTCCGGCATGGCGCGCAGCAGCGTTTGCAAGAGCAGTTTTCCCTCAGCGAGACGGGCTTCCAGGTCTTTGCGGGCGGATATGTCGGTGTGGGTTCCAATGACCCGCACCGGGCTGCCACTGCCGTCACGGGTGACGACACGACCGCGGTTCAGCACCCATTTGTAGGTGTTGTCCGGCATGCTGACGCGGTACTCACCCGCATAGGACGTGGCCTCACCAAACAGGTGTTGGCGCATGGTCCGGGTAGCCTCGGTCCGGTCGTCGGGGTGAATCCGGCTCAGCCAGGCACTTTGCACATCGCAGGGAATATGGGCTGGCACGCCCAGCATTTGCTCGCTACGCGGGCTGAACGAGACGGTGTCAGCGGCAAGATTCCAGTCCCAGACGCCGTAGCCTGCGCCCTCCAGCGCAAAGCGCCACAGTTCTTCGCTTGCCGCCAATTGGGTTTGCGCTTGCTGCCGCTCGGCAATGTTGCGGTCCACGTCGTCCGCCAGCTGGTTGTAGGCGCGGCCTACCTCGCCGATTTCGTCGTGCCCGATCAGCGCTTGCGGGAAGCGCAGCGACGGGTCCAGTGCGTGGCCCTGCATGACATTGCGCAGTACGGTGATGCGCCGGGTGATGCGGTTCCCCACGGTGATGGCTATCGCGCAGCCCCCCGCCATCAGAAGTAGCACTGCGGCGGTGGCCCGCACCAAAAACAGGTGCCTGCTGGGCGCCATGATCTCGTCCAGCGGGGTCAGATTGAAATAGCGACCACCCGTCGCCAGACGGGTGCCAATGGCCAGGTAGTGCCTGCCGCTGAACGTGAGCTCGCGGTCCAGGGTGCGCGGGGTGTCGCCCACCGGGGCGCCAAGCAGTGCGGCCAATTGGGGCTCGGCACTCAGCTCGGGCCGCCAGGCACCGCCTTGAGAGTCCAACGTCGCTTGCCACGCACCCGCAAGCAGAAAATTTCCGTTGGGGTCGACTAGAAAATGCTGGGTTCCGGGGTAACGCCCTGACGGCGCTGAGAGCGCCTTAAAGCCAGCCGACAGCGGCTGGTCCGGGTGTTGTGTGAAGCGTTGATTGAGCGCACCTGCAAGCCAACCGGTTGATGCCTCCAGTTCAACCGCTGTCGTGTTCAGCACATGGTGCTGGGTATAGGCGAACAGCAGCGCACCGCCGGGAACAGTCGTCGCCAAAATGCTGATGGCGATGATGAGGAGGAGTTTTTTGCGGATTTCCATATCGGGCGCTTGATTCAATGGCCAACTGCGGTTATCCCGCAGCGCAGTGTCTATTTTCGCGCGTGGCAAGCGCAAAGAGCCAATTCTTCAGAATGTTTTGATTTATCGCATACTTTGCGAAATCAGACGGTTCATGGTGGGGCCCCACCTGTTGTGTTGCCGCAATTTTGCGGTGCCAGACGGTGCCATTTCGGCTATGGTGGAGGGGTTGTAAAAAATGGCGAGAAACCCCCAATGAATAACCTAAAAATTGGCACCCGACTGGGATTGGCTTTTGGCTTTGTACTGCTGTTGATGGCGGTGATCGTGCTCATTGCCGTAACGCGCCTTTCGGTGTTGAACACCGGGACCGACCACCTGATCCATGACGCCTACCCCAAAGTGGTGGTAGCTTACGAGATTGAGGGTCAGCTCAATGAAATCGCACGCGCAACCCGCAACATGATGCTGCTAACCGATGAGGCTGGTATCAAGAGCGAGGTCGAAAAAATATCCGCATCCCGCCGCCTCATATCCGAGCACATGGAGACGCTGGACAAAACTGTCTCCAGCGACCAGGGTAAAGCGCTACTGGCAGCGCTCAAGGCAGCACGTATAGCCTACCTTGCAGAGTTGGATGGATTCATGAAGCTGGCCGCCAGCAAAAATGTGGAGGAGGGTACCCAATTTTTACTGAACACCATGCGGCCCGTCCAACGGGAGTATTTCAAGCGGCTTGATGCCCTGATCGCTCATCAAAATGAAGCGATCGAGAAAGCCGGTGCCGATGCCGAGGTGACCTACGGCAACGCAAAGCTCATGCTGATCGGGTTGGCCCTGGTCGCTATGGCACTGGCCGCATTCATGGCCGTCGCGGTGACCCGCAGCATTGTGCAGCCCATTCAACGGGCGCTCAATACGGCCAACCGTGTGGCAGACGGTGACCTCACGTCTGACATTGCAGCGAACAGCACCGACGAGCCAGGCCAGCTGCTCAGCGCCCTGCAGCGCATGAACGAGAGCCTGTCCAAGGTGGTGACCACCGTGCGCCAGGGCTCTGAAGGCGTGTCGACCGCCAGTGCCGAGATTGCATCGGGCAACCATGACCTGAGCGCCCGCACCGAGAGCCAGGCCAGCGCGCTGGAGCAAACCGCGGCCAGCATGGAAGAACTCAGCTCCACCGTGAAGCAAAACGCGGACAGCGCACGCCAGGCCAACCAGCTGGCCATGAACGCCAGCACCGTGGCCGTGAAGGGCGGTGCCGTGGTGGCCCAGGTGGTGGACACCATGCGGGGCATCAACGACGCGTCGCGCAAGATTTCCGACATCATTCAGGTGATCGACGGCATTGCCTTCCAGACGAATATTCTGGCGCTGAATGCGGCTGTGGAAGCGGCCCGCGCGGGCGAGCAGGGCCGTGGTTTTGCGGTGGTGGCCAGCGAAGTGCGCAGCCTGGCCGGGCGCAGTGCCGACGCCGCCAAAGAGATCAAGCAGCTCATCAACGCCAGTGTGGAGCGGGTGGAGCAGGGCACTACGCTGGTGGACGAGGCCGGCACCACCATGACCGAGGTGGTGGACAGCATCAAACGTGTGACCGACCTGGTGGGCGAAATCAGCGCCGCGAGCAACGAGCAGGCGGCCGGTGTGGCCCAGGTGGGCGAGGCAGTGTCGCAAATGGACCAGGTCACGCAGCAAAACGCGGCCCTGGTGGAAGAGATGGCCGCAGCTGCCAGCAGCCTGAAGAGCCAGGCACAAGACCTGGTGCAGACCGTGGCCGTGTTCAAGACAGCCGGTGGCGTGCCGGGTCTCACGCTGATGACGAGCCCGGTGCGCTCCAACAGCGCCACCAGCAACACGTTCAAGGGGTCCGAGCGGCGCACTGGCGCTTCGACCGGGTCACCACTGCATCGGACCGGCAAAACTGCGGCCAAAAAACCATCCCCAATGGCTGCAAGCACAGCCACCAAGCTGGCGGTAGTCGCACCGGCCAAAGCGCCCACTCCTGCGGCTGCCGACGAAGACTGGGAGACTTTTTAAGGAACGGCTACCCCGAGCCGCCACAGCGACGTGGTCTCTGCGGCGCGGGCGGCATGCAAGGGGTCTGAGGTATCAGCCACTTTGCCGTGCACCGGCTTGGCGTCCATGCGGCCCAGCACGGTTAAGCCCGCTTGTTCAATAGCCGCCAGCAACTCGGCGCGGGTGCGCAGCCCCAGGTGCTCGGCAAAGTCCGACAAAATCAGCCAGCCTTCGCCGCCCGGTGCCAGGTGCGTGGCCAAACCCGCCAGAAAACCCAGCAGCATGCGGCTGCCTTCGTCGTACACGGCATGTTCAATCGGTGAGCTGGGCCGTGCCGGCAGCCAAGGCGGGTTGCACACCACCAGGGACGCGCGGCCCTCGGGAAACAGATCGGCCCGCACCACGTTGACCTGCTCCAGCACGCCCAACTGCTTGAGGTTGGCCATGGCACAGGCCAGCGCACGCGAATCCAGCTCGGTCGCCACCACCCGGGTGATGCCCCGGCGCACCAGCACGGCAGACAGCACACCCGTGCCGGTGCCGATGTCAAATGCCACCAGCGGCGCGGTTGCGTGTGCGGCTAACTTGGCGGGTAGTGGTGCGGTGGCGACCAAATCAATGTACTCACCCCGCACGGGGGAGAACACACCGTAGTGCGGGTGGATGCGGTTGTGGGGTGGTTCACCCAAGGCGGCAATCTCAACCCCCTTTTTGCGCCATTCATGTGCGCTGATCATGCCCATCAGGTCGCGCAGGGTCGACACACTGGAACCATCTCCTGTGTCGTCGGTCAAGGCACGCACGCGGCCCCAGGCCTCGGTGCAAGCCGCTTTCGCATCGGGAGCCCGGCGCAGGGGAATGCTGTAGTCCGCATTGAAGGGGATCAGCACCATACCCAGTACGCGAGCGCGCTGTGCCTGGGCCTGGCGGTGCTGGTTGAACAGGTCGATAGGGGCTTTTGCCACCACCGGTGCGCCAGCCGATTTGCGTGCTTTGCGCGCGGGTGGCTTGTCTATGCGCCGGGCCATGGCCTGCAGCAACTGGCGTGCATTGTGAAAGTCGCCCCGCCACAGCAGCCCTGTGCCCTCGCAGGCCAGATGGTAGGCGGCGTCCGCCGTCATTGTGTCGTCGGCCAGCACCACGCGTTTGGGTGGTGTTGCGCCGCGTTCGGAGCGCCAAAGTGCAGAGCAGGGCTGGCCGGATTCGGTCCAGTGGAGGGTAGGGGCAAGAGTCATTGCACGGTTTTAACAGATTGAAACGAGTGGGCAGTCGGGCATGATCAAATCCAGTTCGCTGCTATCACGGGTTTGAGCTCGATCACGCAGTGGGTGCGCCATACACGCTTTCCTTCAGCGCACCGTAGGCTTGATGGTCAGAAACAGTAGACCTGGGATTGCGCGGCGCATGGCGGTCATCGGCCAGTGATGACGGGTCGCCGCACACGGAGGCTTGAAACCGATGGTGCGTATTCCATGAGTCTTCCCAGCCCTTCATGCCCCGCAAGCCGCATGGAATGTGCGTGAGCGGGTTTGGTGCTTGTACCGCATGTGAGGCGTTCTTCTAGCGCTTTACTCCGTCCGCGTTTGCAGCCAAATTGGGCTGCAGGCCTCGTATGGATTGCGCAACCGGCTATATAAGTTATAGCGTTTGTGTGTGTTTCGCCGTTATCGCCCAAGCCGCCTTGTACCCGGTCATCGCCACCGCTGGCCAGCACTTGCACCCCGGCGCTCTGGCCCAACAGGCTCCATGTGTCGCTGCCGCTGAGGCCGTTGATTTGGTCATTGGCATCGCTGCCAAAGATGACGTTGTCGCTGACCAATGCGTCCGTGCCTGCCACCTGGTTGCCCCGGATGTCATGCACGTAGTACAAGTCCCCCGAAGAGAGCACGGTTGTTTCAAGGCCTTGGCGGTCATAGCGGAACAGGGTGCGGCCGAAGTAGGTGTCGGTGCGTACAAGGAAGTCGCCGTTCAGGGTTTGGCTGATGGGGCCAGCGTCGGAGAGGTTCACGCCCCAGGCGTTGCTGGTGACGCTGCCGTCGGCTCCAGAATACGTTGCACTGAGGCTGGCGCTGGCATCTTGCGTGACATCGCCGTCCTGAATCAGCGCGATGCTGACCTGGGTTTGGCCTTCGGTGAAGGGGATGACTGCGCCGTTGGCAGCCACCACTGAATCCCCGAGGGTGGGCGATCTGGATTGCGTTCGTAATTCACTTCCACCTCCGCCACACTCCAACCTACCAATAGTTCCAACGGTCCAGCAAGGCGTGTCCACCCCGTGGGAGCCCCCGTGGTTTCGTAAGAAAGTTTGGCAAATTGAACGTATTCGGCTGTGGTTGGAATGGTGGTTTACCTGGTTAGCGGTTGGCTGGTAATGTTTTGACTGGTTCGCAAGAATTGGCGAAACGTTTGGTGACAAGGGCGCGCGTGGTTAAGGCACTGCCAGAATTCCGATGCCCCAAACAGGAACTCCAGTCCTCAGCTTCCACGATATAGGGGTAGATGCGTCGCATCAGACCATCGGGAAGATCGAACTTGATGGCACTGGACTTGTTATGCGCTGACCGCTTCCTGTCAGCTTCGCTGGTTCCTTCCACCAGACCGGGGAAGCCGATTTCGTTGCGATGCGTGACAGGGTCTAAGAAGTACCCGCATGCCCCGGCTATTTCAAAAAATGCCAGATCTGGCTTAAAGTGGCGGTAAAAACGCAGATAGGACATGGTTATCCCCATAGTTGCGTATTTTTTTTCAGCCTCATTTTTTGGAGTTCTTGTCCAGGCAAGCTGCCCAGGGGTGAAATCGGTCTGGGGATCACCCCATGACCATCCCGGTAAATCGCTCACCCAAGCATAGTCCGGCCTGATCATGTACATCTCTCCCGGTGGTGTGCGCATGGGCAGCTTGTTGTCCAGCAAGCCGACAATGTTGCAGGTGTAGAGTTGTTTGTCATGGTATTGCTGGCGCGCTACCTTGATGCCAATCAGCCACAAACCACCGTCCTTCAAACCATCCGGCTGTTCCGGCAGATTGAAGCGCTTGGCGTATTGCGGGCTCCAGGCCCATTCCATGATGTGGGCCTGGTCGCCCGTTACCGGGTCAGAAATCTCTGGATGCAGTTTCTTTTTCTGGTGAACGGGCAAGCTCAGGTTGATGGCCGCAACCGGTGCGGCAGCCTTGGCGGGTTCGGCGGCACTGCTGGTTAGGGGCAGGAGGGGGAGTAGCAGTAGCAGCCATTTATACGCGCCACGCCGCATGGGATGTGCGTTGGAGTTATCGTTTCCGGGTTCAGGAGTGAGCATGGTGTTTCTCCAGCGTGATTGTGAAAGTTTTGGGTTAAATCGGCCTCTAGCGCACGACTGGCGTGCGGGAGCAGCTATCAAATCCGTAGTGTTCCGGCTGGCTTTGCCGCTGACCAGCTTGCTACGGTCGGCGCTGGGCGGCTCTGCACTGGGCCGATGTGGGTGCCCCGGTGTCTGAGTGACTTGAATGTGTCGTCATGTGCTGAATCTCCCTGGTGGCCCGTAGCATTTTGGGGCCGGTTTTAAGTGTGTGGCCAGTGATGAATATTGCAATCGGTATCACCCGATGCTACACATATGCCATGTCATCCAATGCGTCAAACCGCGCCTTCAAGACCTCCAGATTCTCCAAGGATGCAAAAAAGGCCAAGATCAAACATTCAAAATGACGAATGACTTGCTTTTCGCCTGGTGGCCAACAGTTATGCGGGGTTGACGGAGCTGCAGCTTAGCCAGTTGCTTGTGAATGGAGACTTTGTGGAGATTTGCCATGACGACAAAAAAGAAGTTCAAAAGTGGGAGTCTGGCGGCAAACAACCCAGTGGCATGGCCCTCAAGTTATTGGCAGTAGTCCAGAAGCACGGACTAGGTGTACTGTCCTGAGTTTTGTATTGCAGCAGTACCGCGATACCGGCCATGTATTTCCGGCGTTGAAATGCTGAGAATCGATCAACCTAAGCCCTATTTGAACTTCGGCTTTGGATGACCCAAGTTGCAACGTACGCGGCGTTGACTTTCGATTTGCCTTCGTCTGCATCAGACTCATGACGGCTCTTCACCGGAATTTCAATAAACTCATCGAATTGTTGAAAACTGTCATTCGATTTCGCCGGTAGCAGTCATTCGCTGTGGGTGAGCATGTGGTGACGAAAAGGTCTGTCCCCAGGATTTTTACAGCTTCAACGTTGAAGGCCACCGGCACGAAGCAACTGCCTTGCAGCGGCATTCTGCTGCTGTTTGTCCGTGTAGGACGACCAGTTAACTGGTGTCCTCATGAAGCAACGCAATCGCGCAACGCTTCCTGGGCTAGTGTGTTGATGCTCTTTCCTTGCGCCTGAGCAAAAATGGCAAGCTTTTCGTGCAAATCCGGAGAAATCCGTAAATTGAACTTGCCTGAAAAGTGCCTCCTTGGCTCAATCCCCTTCTCAGCGCACACCTCTAGAAAAACCTGGAGGGAGCGCCTGAATTCAGCGCGCAACTCCTCTGGATTCTTTCCATAAAAGTCAGCGCCACCATTGAGGCCAAGAATTTCGCCTCGAAATAGATCGAGATCGGCGTCAAATTCGTTAGCCGGTCGCATTGTGCGAGCACCAGTCAGGTACAACTGCTCGGCCCATTCCATTCCCGCGCCATGTAGAGCTCCCAGTCCAAGGTTCTCCCATGGCATTGCGTCAAGATCAAGTGATTCCTCGGCTTGGCGCGTTATCTCCGCTATTTCTGGAAACCAATGACGCTCTAGGATAGGACGACGGTCTGAGATCTGCACCGTTTCAGGCCAATACGACAGTACGAGGTCAAACAGTTGGCGAGCGTTCATGCGGTTTAACGTTCGAGTTAGGCCGCAGTGGGCTGCTGGACAATTTGTAGCTCATTGCCAGCCGGGTCTCGAAACGTGGCCAGAATGCCGCCCCAAAACTGCTTCTCGGGCAGACCGGTGAATTGAACACCCAGCGCCTGTAGCTCTCTATGCTTGGCCTCTGCATCTTGAACGGTGAACGACAGGCCACTGAAGCGCCCGACCAGCACTTTTTCTTCTTCGGGTGCGTCGTCGGCAACGCTCTCGACAACAAGCTCCGTACTGCCAGACGTGAATACGCAGTACCCATACTTGGTGCCATCGGCTTTGAGCGGCAGCCCGAGCTTCTGTGCGTAGAACTGCTTGGCCGTGAGGATGTCTCGTACGAAGATACGTGCGGTCTTCAGCTCCATGTGCGCTCTCCTGTCTTGATGGTTGGGTGGAGTGAATCGTACTCGGCTTGCGGAGGTCGATGCTGGAGTTCGGCGGCTGGTGCTTCTTGCATTAAGGGGCGAACATGCAGCGACTTCTGATTCTGCGGCCTAACGATAAGCGTTTATCTGCCGTGAGGCCAAGCCTGAAGAAACCAAGATCGCCTCCTGCCAACATGGGCACAAGTGCACATCGATCTTGGGCACCCGTGCCAAGAAGTCGTGAGCACATTCCATGGCCTGCACATTGGGCTGCGGCACTTGCAAGGACTGGCGTGCCGCTTTGAGTTGGACGCCTTTGCAGGCTGAGGCCAAGACACCATAGTGGCGAATACGTTTGAGACCGGGCCACCGACGTTAGCGGGCTTTCGCACGCGCGCAGCCCTGTGCTTGTGGCACACTCCCGCCCTTGTTTTCGTCTGATTCCGATATTTCTCCCGTCATGCAAAAAATCATCGCGCAAATCGCGCAAGAAATCCGTGTTCGTCCCCAACAGGTTGAGGCCGCCGTCCAACTGCTCGATGGCGGTGCCACCGTGCCGTTTATCGCCCGTTACCGCAAAGAAGTGACCGATGGGCTGGACGATATCCAGCTGCGCGAGCTGGAGGCCCGCCTGTCCTACCTGCGTGAACTGCGCGACCGCAAAGAGGCGGTGTGCAAGGCCATCGACGAGCAGGGCAAGCTGACCCCGGCGCTGCTGGCTGCCATTCACAACGCGGCCACCAAGCAGGAGGTGGAAGACATTTATCTGCCCTTCAAACTCAAGCGCCGCACCAAGGGCCAATTGGCCCGTGAGGCCGGGCTGGAGCCGCTGGCCGACGCCTTGTTCAACGATCCCACGTTGGTGCCTGCCGAGGCGGCTTTGCCCTACGTCATTCCCATGCGGCCTGTGGTGGAGGGCGAAGACAAGCAGCCTGATTTCTCCACCGTGCAGGCTGTGCTGGACGGTGTGCGCGATTTGCTCAGCGAGCGCTGGGCCGAAAACCCGGCCCTGGTGCAGGACCTGCGCGAATGGCTGTGGCAGGAAGGCCTACTGCGAAGCAAACTGATGGACGGCAAGGACGAAAACAATGCCGACATCGCCAAGTTCCGCGACTACTTTGACTACGACGAGCCCATTGGTCGTGTGCCCAGCCACCGGGCGCTGGCGGTGTTCCGCGGCCGGGCGCTGGAGATTCTGGATGCCAAACTGGTGTTGCCGGAGCCGGATTTAGCATCAAATAGGCCTCTAGCCCCCGTCAATACTGCGCAAGCAGCTACAAAATCAGGAGCATCCAGTGCACCCGCCCGTGCCACCCCGGTGGTCTCACTGGCCGAGGGCCGCATCGCACTGCGCCTGGGCTGGAGCCACGCCGGCCGCGCGGCCGACGATTTGATCCGAAAGTGTGTGGCCTGGACCTGGAAGGTCAAGCTGTCCATGTCCACCGAGCGTGATTTGTTCACCCGCCTGCGCGAAGAGGCCGAAAAAGTCGCCATCAAGGTGTTTGCCGACAACCTGCGCGACCTGCTGCTGGCAGCACCCGCCGGTCCCCGTGTCGTGATGGGGCTGGACCCCGGCATCCGCACGGGTGTGAAAGTGGCGGTGGTGGACGCCACCGGCAAGCTGGTCGAAACCGCCACGGTGTTTCCGCACGAGCCGCGCAAGGATTGGGACGGCTCGCTGCACACCCTGGGCGCTTTGTGCATGCGCCATGGTGTGAACCTGATCGCCATCGGCAATGGCACGGCCAGCCGCGAGACCGACAAACTGGCGGGGGACTTGATCAAGCTGCTCAGCAAGGAGAGCAATAAATCACCGGGTGCCTGGGCGGCAGAGGGTTCTGCGCAGGTTAAGGAGGAGCCCGCAAAGCGGGCGGGGGACACGGAGCAGGGCCCTCTGACGTTCAGGCACCTCACCAAAGTAGTGGTGTCGGAGGCTGGCGCCTCGGTCTACAGCGCCAGCGAATTCGCCTCACAGGAAATGCCTGACGTGGACGTCAGCCTGCGTGGCGCGGCCAGCATTGCCCGGCGTCTGCAGGACCCGCTGGCCGAGCTGGTCAAGATCGACCCCAAGAGCATCGGCGTCGGCCAGTACCAGCACGACGTCAACCAGAGCGAGCTGGCCCGCACGCTCGACACCGTGGTCGAAGATTGCGTGAACTCGGTCGGTGTGGACCTGAACACTGCCAGCGTGCCGCTGCTCTCCCGCGTGTCCGGCCTGTCCGGCACCGTGGCCAAGGCCGTGGTGCGCTGGCGCGAAGCCAACGGTGCTTTCGGCAGCCGCCAGGATTTGATGAAGGTCACCGGCCTGGGCGCCAAGACCTTTGAGCAGGCAGCGGGGTTTTTGCGCATACGCGGTGGCACCAATCCGCTGGACATGACCGGTGTGCACCCGGAAACCTATGCCGTCATCGAACAAATCATCGCCAAGACCGGCAAGCCGGTGACCGAGATCATGGGCCGCGCCGACATGCTCAAGACGCTGCGACCGGAGCTGTTTGCCAACGACAAGTTTGGCGTCATCACCGTGAAGGAC
>CAJAVE010000381.1 GCA_903945325.1 uncultured beta proteobacterium
CGCTGGCCACCAGGCGACAGGCGCTCGATCAGCCCATTGAGTTCGTCCATGGAGCCAAACTGGATGATGACTTCGCCCATCTCTTCAATGCGGCCCGCCCGCTTGACCCGTTTCTTGATCTGGATTTCGACCTGTGCCATCAGCAGGTCCGACAATTCTTCCTCGACCCGTTTGATGTCGCGCGACTTGTCTTTTTTGGGTTTGGACGCCGTCAGCTCAAACTCGGCGCCCAGCTTTTTGACCAGGCTTTCGGCCTCGCGCACCGACATCTTTTTGGCCGCAATCTGGTTGGCGGCGGTGATTTGCGTGGCGCGGTCCAGTGCCAGCAGCGCACGGGCGTGGCCCATGTCCAGGTCGCCGGCCATCAGCATGGTTTGCACCGGGTCGGCAAGGTTCAGCAGGCGCAGCAGGTTGCTGGCCGCGCTGCGCGAGCGGCCCACGGCCTGGGCAGCGGTTTCGTGGGTCAGCCCAAACTCTTTGATCAACCGCTGCAAGCCCTGGGCCTCTTCTAGCGGGTTGAGGTCTTCACGCTGCATGTTCTCGATGAGGGCCATGGCCGCCGCCGCCTGGTCGGGTACGTCGCGCACCAGCACTGGCACGCTGTCCAGCCCGGCGAGTTTGGCGGCGCGAAAGCGGCGTTCACCGGCAATGATTTCGTATTTACCGGCGTTCACTCCGTCGCTAAGGCGACGAACCAGTATCGGTTGCATGATGCCCTGCACCTTGATGCTTTCGGCCAGTTCGTATAACGCGCCCTCGTCCATGCGGGTGCGGGGCTGGTATTGCCCGGCCACCATGTCGGTCAGCAACAGCGTGCTGGGCAGGCCCGAGTTGGCTTGCGCATCAGCGGCTGCCTGCTCGGGTGTGCGCTCCAGCACCTTGGGGCCCAACAGGGCTTCCAGGCCCATACCGAGTCCCTTGGGTTTTTTGGTGACCATGGTTTTTCCTTTGCGTATTTTTGTTGGATTCAATTCAGTGGGCTGAAGCGTCAATCGGCACGTTGGGGGTCGCACAAAATCGGGCCAGAAGGGCATGCCCCTCAGGCCAGTCACCCAAACCCGATTCGGCGTTGATATGGCCGCGGTGGCCATAGTCGACAAATTCAGAACCCCACGCTTGCGCAAACTGCTGCGCGCGTGCGAAGCTGCAATACGGGTCATCGTGGCTGCCCAGCAGGATGCTCTTGAACGGCAGGCTTTGTTGTGGCACCGGCGACCAGCTCTTGAGTGCAGCACGCAATTCTTCCCGCTCGGGGTCGCCCGGTGCTACCAGCAGTGCGCCCTGTATGCGGTGGGTGTGGCGCGAATGCGAAGCCCAGGCCGCTGTCAAGATGCAGCCCAAACTGTGGGCCGCCAGAACGATGGGGCCTTCGGTGGCGAGCACCGCCTCTTCCAGTTGCACCATCCAGTCGCCCCGCAACGGTTGCATCCAGTCACTCTGCTGCACGCGAATGAAGCCATGCAAGGCTTCCCACCTGCTCTGCCAATGGTCGGGGCCGGAGTTTTGCCAACCCGGCAAGATAAATACGGTGGCCAGCATGGGCAGAACGCTCAGAGCTTCTGGATGCGGGTCACCATCTCCTGCGCAAAGGCCACAAAAGCCTGCGCGCCCTTGGACGACGGATCAAACACCACGCCGGGCAAGCCGTAGCTGGGCGCCTCCGCCAGACGCACATTGCGCGGGATCACCGAGTCAAACACCTTGTCGCCAAAATGGGCCTTGAGCTGGTCGCTCACCTGCTGTTGCAGGGTAATGCGCGGGTCAAACATCACGCGCAGCAAGCCAATGATCTGCAGGTCGTCGTTGAGGTTGGCCTTGACCTGCTTGATGGTGTTGACCAGGTCGGTCAGGCCTTCGAGCGCAAAGTATTCGCACTGCATGGGCACGATGACGCCGTGGGCACAGCACAGGCCATTGAGGGTCAACATGGAGAGGGATGGCGGGCAGTCGATGAGCACAAAGTCATACTCCGCGTCTACCGCGGCGATGGCCTGCTTGAGTCGCTTCTCACGCCGCTCCACTTCTACCAACTCCACCTCGGCACCGGCGAGTTCGCGGTTCGCACCCAGAATGTCGTAGCTGCAACCGGCATCTTTGAGCTTGTCGCTTTGCGTGCGCGCCTCGGCAATCGACGCGGACTCGAGCAACACGTCGTACACGGAAAGTTCGAGTTTGCGCTTGTCCACCCCCGACCCCATGGTGGCGTTGCCCTGCGGATCCAGGTCAATCATCAACACGCGCTGCCCGACCTTGGCCAGACCAGCAGCCAGATTGACAGTCGTGGTGGTTTTGCCAACGCCACCTTTTTGGTTGGCAACACAGAAAATTTTGGCCATGGGTGCGATTCGGAGAAGTGGGTTGAACAGATGCGCTTCAGTGTTTCACGTGAAACAGGCAGCCTAACGCGACACCGCCAGCTTGATGCCAAAGCCGATCAGGAATAGCCCAGCCACCTTTTCCAGCACGCGAGAAATGGCGGGATTAGCCCGAATACGCTCCGCCAAAAAGTGGGTCAGCAGAACCGAAGTCAAACCATACAGAAACGTAATGACCGCAATGGTGGTCGCCATAAACCCATAGGTGATCAAG
>CAJAVE010000382.1 GCA_903945325.1 uncultured beta proteobacterium
CACAGCGGTTTGCCTTTCAGATTCTTCGCTGTATAGGGGTTCGAGATCAAAGAATCTCCACCCGGGTTCCAGACGCTGCCATCCACACCATTGAGAATGCCGCTGACAGCCGTACCACGCGCCCGGATGACACCATCCAGCCCGCAACCAAACTCTTCAGTTGCAATTTCACGCGAGTAGTTGGGGCTGACGGTGGTAACCCTGTGCGAAAACTTCAGCCCTGCTTTCATGAAGGACAAACTGCCATGGAACTCCAGCCCTTGTGACACCAGCAGGCGCGATGGCAAGCCCAACAAAGGGAAGTCCTGAACCGGGAACAACCCCTGGTAAGCCAGGTTGTGGATCGTAAAAACGGTCGATACCTGATGCACAGGGTGGCTGGTGACGTAAGCACAGGCCATGGCCGCGTGCCAGTCGTGGGCATGCAGTACATCGGGCGTCCAGGCTGGGTCGATTTCGCCAGCAGCCAGATGGGCCGCTACCCACCCGAGCAAGGCAAAGCGCTGGAGGTTGTCCGGCCACTCGCGGCCTTCGCTATCCTGGTACGGACTTCCCGCGCGCCGATACAGATAGGGGGCGTCAATAACATAGGTCACAACACCATGGTGAGCGAGGCGCCCCAGACGCAATGTGACGCGCCCCGCACCAAACATGGCGCCCAGCTCACATAGGGTGGTTAGACCCTCTACACCCGCCAAAATAGCAGGCAGACCTGGCAAAACCAGGCGCACATCGGCCCCTGCCGAAACCAGAGCCCCCGGCAAGGCACCCACAACATCGGCCAGACCGCCAGTCTTGACGAGCGGGAAAATTTCAGCCGCAGCCAGCAGTACCTTCATGCTGCAATGTTAGCAACCATACTGGCGGTCACCAAAGTAATGCCGTTTTCGCTACGGAGAAACCGCTGGGCATCGAGTTCGGCGTCTTCGCCGATCACCATGCCGTCGGGAATGCTCACACCGCGGTCGACTACCACCCGGGTCAAGCGCACCCCTCGACCTACTACAACACCCGGAAGCAAAACCGCCCAATTGACAGTGGCGTAGGAATGCACGCGCACGCTTGAAAATAGAACCGAGCGAAATACGTGGCCCGATACGATGCAGCCGCCTGACACCATGGACTCAATGGCCATGCCGCGCCGGTCATCGTGGTTGTGGACGAACTTGGCCGGAGGCAACTGGTCCTGGTAGGTCATGATGGGCCAGTGCCGGTCATACAGATTGAGCAACGGGTCGGTGGCAGTCAAATCGATATTGGCATCCCAATACGCGTCAATTGTTCCCACATCGCGCCAGTAAGGTTCCAATCCGTCTTTCGAGGACGGCACGCAACTCAATGCGAAGGGATGCGCGGCGACATCCCCATTGCGCACGGCATGGGGAATGATGTCCTTGCCAAAGTCGTGGCTGGAATTCGGGTCCGCAATATCGCGCGCCAGCTCCCGATAGAGATACGGCGCGTTGAAAATGTAAATGCCCATGCTGGCCAGCGACATGTCGGGACGCCCCGGCATGGCGGGCGGATCCGCTGGCTTTTCCACAAAGTCCGTAACCATCCGGTCCTCATCAATGGCCATCACGCCAAAGGCACTGGCTTCGCTGCGTGGCACTGCAATGCATCCAACCGTACACTCGCGGCCCTTGTTCACATGGTCGGCCAGCATGAGCGCATAGTTCATCTTGTAAATGTGGTCACCGGCCAGCACCACGATGTAGTCTGCCTCGTAGCCTTCCAGAATATCGTGGTTCTGATAGACGGCGTCCGCAGTGCCGCGGTACCAGTTCTCATTGTCGTTGCGCTGTTGGGCCGGCAGCAGATCGACAAATTCGTTCATCTCCGACTTCAGGAACGCCCAGCCGCGCTGCAAATGGCGCAGCAAACTGTGGGATTTGTACTGGGTGATGACGCCGATGCGGCGAATACCAGAGTTCAAACAGTTGGACAAAGCAAAGTCCACGATACGGAACTTGCCACCAAAATAGACCGC
>CAJAVE010000383.1 GCA_903945325.1 uncultured beta proteobacterium
CTGAAAGGCAATGCCGTCGATCACGCTGATGATGTCCGAGATCTTGCGGCTGGATTCGTTGATGCCTTTCATGGTGTCCACCACCTGGTCGACCACTTTGCCACCCTGTATCGCCACCGAGGAGGCGTTCATGGCCAGTTGATTGGCGGTGCGTGCGCTGTCGGCGTTTTGCTTGACGGTGGAGCCCAGTTCTTCCATGGAAGCCGCCGTTTGCTCCAGCGCGCTGGCTTGCTGTTCGGTGCGCGCTGACAGGTCGTTGTTGCCCTGGGCAATTTCGGCACTGGCTGTGGCCACGCCTTCGGAACCCTGGCGCACGGTGGTGACCACCTGGGCCAAACTGCCTTGCATGGCGTTGAGGTTGGCCATCATGCTTTGTGTGTCACCCGCCCTGACCGTCACGGTGTGGGTGAAGTCCCCTTGCGCAACCGCGCGTGCCAGATCAGCCGCCACACTGGGTTCACCGCCCAAGTCCTTGAGCAAGCCCCGCGTGATCAGTGCCCCAATACCGGCGGCAAGAACCAGGGCCAGCAGGCTCAAACCCAACATCAGGGTCTGCGCGGTCTTGTAGTCTTCACGTGCGGCCGTCGCGGCGGACTCCATGATTTCCATCTGCAGCGCAATCAATGCGGATATTGACCCCTTGAATGCACCCAACACCGGGCGCAGTTCCTTGCTCAGGTAGACAATGGATTCGTCCTGCTTGTCGGCCATGACCAACGCAATCAGGGCTTCCTGCCCGGCCAGGTACCTGGCCCGTTGCGTTTTGATCTCCTGCAACAGCTCTATGCCTTTTGGGGTGTTGACCAATCGTTCCAGCAATTCGATGTTTTTGACTACGATCTGGCGTGATTCTTTGATGATCTCAATCTGCTTGTTCCGGTCCGCCAGATCCTGCGTGAGCATCATATTGCGCAGGGAAATCGCTATCGCGTCGACTTTGGAGGCCACCGTGTTGGCAGCGTCCATCTTGGGAATGCGGTCATCGACCACGTCGATCAGCCCTGCCTGGATGCGACTCATGGAAAACAGGCCTATTCCCATGATGACCAGCAGCATCGCGCAAACAATGCCAAAGCCAACGGACAGCCGTGCACGCACGGTCCAGGAAGACGTATTCATAGTGTTTCTCCAACACCCGGGGGTCCCGGGGTTCAAAACATCGTAACGCGCCTATCTGCTGCTGGCCACCCGCACGCCAGCTTTATTTACCAGGGTCAGCCAATCAAGCGCCGTGGCACTTCTTGTATTTTTTCCCGCTACCGCAATGGCACGGGTCATTGCGACCGGGCATCTCGGCGCGACGCACTGTTTCGACGCGTGGACCGATGCCACGCCAGATCTCACGCAGGTCATAGACCGACCAAACGGCATCCGCAAACGCATCCAGCCGGGCACGGCTCATGGAGGGCGGGCCGTTTTCGCTGAACGGCGACAACTCGGGCTCGCCTTCGTCGTCTTCGGTGAGTGCCACGATGGCCTGCAAAGCCACGTCATGCCATTTGGCCGCCTTCTTGTCGCTGGGCTCCGCCCACTCCTGGGGCCAGGCTTCTACGGCGTACATAAAGCCCAGTGCCCATACCTGGGCAAAAGCCGGCAACGGTTCATCCGACAGTTCTGCACGCTCGGCGTCCGTCAACTCCGCCATCGCACCGCGTACGTCCATGACTTCGGGGTGGTAGGCCGTCTCATCTTCCAATGATTCGATGGGCGTATCCAGCGCAGCCAGGACCTCGGCGTAGCGTTGGTTCCAGATTTGCAGAAACCGCTCACGCTGTGCAGCGTCGGCAAAAGAGCCGCCGCCATCGTCTGCGCTGTCGCCTTGACTCACGATGGATGGCGAATCCATTTCATCGCCAATACCCAGCAGCACGTCGAGGTACTCGGACTGTGCAATGGGACGGCGGCAACAAATCAGCGCCGCCAGAAAGCCTTCACAAAACTCCCACTGCGGGGTCTCGTCGTAACGGGTGCGCAAGTCGTCCAGGATGGCGTCAATTTCGTCGAACTGATCGGCGGTGACCGCTTCCGGCAGATCGCCAGCGGTCACTGGCGGCACGACCACCTGGGAACGTGTGGATTTGGGAGTGGGAGGCAATGGATTCATGGTGATGGCTGATTTGCGGATTGAGAGAGAGACGCCATGGATTTTGCCCTGCTACAAGCACTTGGCCCATTTGCTATCAATATAATAGCTGGCTGCGCAATCACAGCAACGGATATATCGAATCTTCTGCCTGGTACAGCACAACCCGGTTTCGGCCTTCGGCTTTGGCTTGGTAGAGTGCCTCGTCGGCGTGCTTGAGCAACAGTGCCGCTCCCCCCTCCTCAGACGGAACGATAGCGGCGACACCGATGCTGGCCGTGACCCGCCCGAACGCCGATTGCACATGGGGCAAGTCCTTTGCCGAAAGTGCATCGCATATCTTCTGCCCCATCGCCAGGGCATTGGACACTTGGGTGGCAGGCGCAATGAACACGAACTCCTCGCCGCCGTAGCGGGCCACCAGATCGCCGCTGCGTCCGATGCTGGCGGCCAGGACACCGGCTACCGCCACCAGACAGGCATCGCCGGCCTGGTGCCCATAGTGGTCGTTGTATTTCTTGAACCAATCAATGTCGATCATCGCCAATGCCAGCGGCTGTCCCAGGCGTTGCATACGCTTCCACTCGGCCGCCAGGGCATCTTCGAAATGGCGACGGTTCGCGATCCCGGTCAAGTCATCGGTGATGCTCATGGCACTCAACAGGCGATTGGCTTGTTCCAGCAATTCCGTGCGCTGCGCTACCCGCTGCTCCAGGACTTGTTCCGACTCCCGAAGGTTGACAACCAGTTGCGCTTGCGCGTCCAGCGCAGCCTGCTGGGCGTTGACTTTCTCGGCGCGAATGTGGTTGATGCGGGCAGCCAGGGCAAACGAGAGCAGCATCATTTCGGCCAGCGAGCCAATCTGTACTCCAAATGCAGACAGAACGTTGTTGGCCACCAAACCAAAGTTGCGCAGTGGCAGCATCATCGCAAACACCAGAAAGACCGACCAGGAAGCCAGATACAGGCGGCCACCGGGCACCTTGTGGGTGAGGCTATAGATGCCGGCCCATCCCGATAGCAGCATGGCCATGATCAAACTGGCAGAGACCATGAGACCGGCGGTCTGATAGGAAATGGCCGCCATGAGCGTCGACGCTGCCGAGGCAATACCCACCCCGATGAGCGACCGGTCCAGCCAAACCGACGTCGTGCGGGTGTTCAGGAAGCTGCGCGCAAATTGCGTCACAAATACGCCCGCTGGACCAAAGCCAAAATAGGAAAAGTGGACCAGCCAGGTACTGTCGGGCCAGAAAAACTGGGCCGCCATCCCGTTGGCAGCACCGAGCCCGATACCGAGGAACGCCACGTAAAGTACGTACTCCAGATACACCCGCTCGCGCAAGCTCAGCCACAGCAGGGCGTTGTAGATCAGCATCGCCAACAGCGCGCCGAAATAGGCCGCCTGGCCAGCGTAGGTCAACCGGCTTGATTCAGCAAAGGCTTCCGGAGACCATAAGACCAGCGGTACCAGCAAGGTCCCTTCGTTTTGGACACGCACAAAAACCGTTGCCGCTCCAGTACCTGAATCGGATAGCGGGAACACGAAATTGATGTGTCGCAATGGGCGTTCGCTGAACGGGAGGCGATCGCCGGCAGGCGTTGGCGTGTTGGCGCCAGGACGATAGAGTGCGATCGAATCTAGGGTCGGATTCGCGACCTCCAACAGCCAATGCAGATGCCGATTGGCGGCACCAGAGCCCGTGCGGACTTGGAATGCGAGCCACCAGGCCGACTTGGTATAGCCTTTGTTGAAACTTTTGCTCCGGTCAACCGGGCTGAATGCGCCTGCCGCGAAACTGCGGCGCACATCGTCGATGGTCATCCCTGATGCGGGATCTTCCAGCGCAAAGAGAAAGGGGGAAAGATCCTGGCGCTCCAGGCCTTCGTCCAGAACGAGCGGTTGCGCGGCGTAAACGCATGCCCAGAGTCCGTTTAACAACATCAGGACGAGGAGGCGAACAAGTCGTTGCATGGACTCTGGAAGGGTAGTGCGATGGGGTAGTGCCGACTGATTATGACCCAGTCGGTTGCATCGGGGGGGAGCCCGGTCCAGTATCGGGTCCACCCAGACCCGACACCCGAATTGCTACCTATTTAATAGCTGGTTGCGCAATCACAGCAACGGCTAGAAGCCTCTTTGCCATACAAAGCACGGCCTGATCCTTGCTTAGCAACAGGGTTTGATGGGCAACGGCCAGGTCAATGAACTTCTGGTCATCGGGGTCCTTGCAGGTGAACTGTGCCTTGGGGGCCACCGGCTCCAGCCGGGCCAGTGCGTCGAACTGCGCCAGCACGCTGGCCGCGTCCAGCTGGTAGTAGGTCAGGCGCTTGACGATTTTCGGGTAGGCCAGCACCCGCTCCAGTTCATCACGCATGGGCTGGGTGGTAATCCATATCAGCGCACCTGCCTGTAGACCGTCCAGCAGGGGCGCTGCAGCAGGGTCGTTAAAGACAAAGGCGTCCAACACGATGTTGGTGTCGAGAACGACTCTGCTGCCACCTGCGGTCGCCTCCGGCAAAACGCGGACTGACAAAATGGGGTCAGAGCACACGTCCGCTACGCAGCCGGTGATCCGACCCCGTTTTGCCCGCCCGCATTCTTACGGGCTGCACCTTTGACCATGTCAAAGCGGAACATGCGGCATTCGATCGGGCCGTTCCACATCGGCACGCGGCGCGACTCCTTCAGGCGCATCTTGGATGGCAGCTTCAGGTCGGGGGTGAGAATCCAGCCGGTCCAGCCGCTGTAGTTCTTCTTCCAGTGGGTGGCCAGTTGGCTGAAGAACTCGCCGCCGTCCTCGGTCACGGCCAGTTCGCGCGCGGCAACACCAGCCACGGCAATGCGCTCACCGTACGGCGGGTTGAGCAGCATCACACCGGGGCTATCGCTGGGCGGCATCCGCTGCAGGGCGTCGCCGCCGCGGAACTCGATAACATCGGCCACCCCTGCGCGTTCGGCATTGCGCTGGGCAAAGTCGACCATGCGGTGGGCCACATCGCTGCCGTAGATCAATGGCTTTTGGCCGGGTTCAGGTTTAACCACCGCTGCCGCGGCTTCTTGCTTGATGCCATCCCAGACGTGTTGCTGGAATGGGATGTACTTCTCGAATGCAAAGCGGCGCAACGACCCCGGCGCGATGTTGCAGGCAATCTGCGCCGCCTCGATGGCAATGGTGCCGCTGCCGCAACAGGGGTCGTACAGTGGCAGCAAGTCGTCGTCGCCATCAGCCCAGCCGCTGGCGGCAATCATGGCTGCGGCCAGGGTTTCTTTCAGCGGCGCCTCGCCCTTGTCTTCGCGCCAGCCGCGCTTGAACAGCGGCTCACCGGACGTGTCGATGTACAGCGAGCAGGTATCGGTGGTCAGGTGGGCGTAGATGCGCACGTCGGGCCACTGGGTGTTGACGTCCGGACGCACGCCGTGGGCCCTGTCGCGAAAGCGGTCGCAGACGGCGTCTTTGATTTTCAGCGCTGCAAAGTTCAGGGAAGTGAGCGGGCTGTGCTGCGCCGTCACCTCCACTTTGATGGATTGCTTGGGCGTGAACCAGATCTCCCACGCCACGTCAGCCGCGGCGCGGTACAGGTCCTGCTCGTTGCGGTAATTGGTGTAGGACAGCTGCACCAGAACGCGCTGCGCCAGGCGACTGTGCAGGTTGAGAAGCATGGCATCGCGCCAGGAGGCCCGCGCCATGACGCCGCCCCGGCGCGTCAACAGGTCCTGGCCCATCAGGCCGGTCAGCTCATGGACCTCGGCAGCCAGCAGGTCTTCCACGCCGGCGGCACAGGGAAGGAAAATTTGGAGTTGGTTCACAATGCTTTTCTTAGTGACGCAGGAGCAATCTTCAGCCCCTCGCGGTATTTGGCCACCGTGCGGCGGGCGC
>CAJAVE010000384.1 GCA_903945325.1 uncultured beta proteobacterium
AGCATGCCCGACGTCGCTTCCCTGGTGGCATTGGCAGACTGCTGCATTTGTCCGTCCTGGTACTTGAGCAGACCGTCCAGCGCGTCAAAGTAGGTCTTTTGGGCGGGTCGCACTTTGTCCAGCAGGAAGGCCTTGGCCTCGAACGTCTGACCTCCAATGGCGAGCTCCATGGTTTCCGCCTGCAGGGGCTCGTAGACCCCCCGGGTCTGCGCCACCGTGTTCAGCAAAGCCCGCGCTTCGCTGCTGGTCAACTGCGCATCGAGCCTGGCGAATCGCTCGCCGGTCTGCTTGCGTGCCACCTCAATGCGCGCCGCTTCTTTCTTGATGTCTGCGGTATCGCTCATGATGATCATGTTTCGAAGTGCATCGGCAATCAGGGTCACATCGGCCTTGATGTCGTTGATGGATGCCACTTTGGGCACACGGTCGTTGATGACCTCTTCAAACATGCCGTTCATGCTCTTGAATTTGAGAACGGAAACACCCGCCATGAACGCCAGCATCAGCCCCAACGTTCCAAATCCAAGAATCAGCCGGGTGGAGATCTTCAGGTCGCTGAGGCTCATATTGGTGCCTAGTTGGTATTGGAAAGGGACAATCACCTTATCACCCATGAATCCCGATTCATTTGACCGCCGTCAAACAAATCCGTGCGGCTGGTCTGTGCGCTTTAGGGCACTTTGAGCGACTGCGCCCCTTCTACCTGCGCCAGCCACTGCTCCATCTCCAGGATCAGCGCATCGGTAGCCGCAGTCAACGCCCGCACACCGCCCGCCGCATCTGCGCTGCTGGCTGATCGCTGCATCACAAAGCTGCGCTGCGCCATCAGACGCTCCACGCCTGCGTCGGGTTGGGCAATGGTGGCGCGCAGGCGCACCAGGCCGCTGCTGCGCTCGGGCGTCTCAAACCAGTGGCTGAATTCGTCCAGCTCCAGGTGCAGGGTCAGCGCCGGTTTGTTGGTGGCCAGACCCTGCGCTGCTTGCAGCACGGCGCGGCGCTGGCCCAGTTGCTCGCGCAGGCGCTGGCGCACCAGTTGCGCGGGCGCCATGCTCCAGCGCGCCTGTGCGTAGGGGCGCAGCTGCTGCGCATCGCTATAGCCCAGGCGGTACAGCACGGCGGTGCTGTCCAGAGCGGCTGTTGACTCCACATCCGCCAGCACCAGCGTGGGCAAGGTCGCCATGCGGTTGCGGGGCACCTCGGTGATAGCACCAGGGCCAAAGTCGTACACCACGGCGCGTGGCTGGGGTTGCAACTGCGCACAGGCCGTCAGACTCAAAAATACTATGCCAAATAGGACTCTAGCCCCCGTGGAATTTGCGTAAGCAGCTATATTTTTCATAGTAAAACCTTAGCGTGGAGCGGGTGTCGTAAACCCGGGCTCACCCGGCCCGGGTTGGGCTGCGCCATTGCCCAGCAGCAGCGCCTGTGGGTTGTCGTTGACCGCCTCCACCGCACGACCGATGTGGCGCACGGTGCGGGCTGTGTCGTCCACGGTACGGTTCAGGCGCGGCACCAGGGTGGCGTTGAGCGATTGGCCGGTGGCCGTCAGGGTGGTGGTGCCCTCTGCAATGCGGTCCAGCGTGCCGCCGGGCTCGCTCATGCGCTGCGACATGCCTTTGAACGCGTTGGCCGATGCGCTGATGGCATCGGCGCTCTGACCCAACCGGTCTGACGTGCTGTGCAAACTCTTGAGGGTGGCACCCGCTTCCTGCGCCAGTGCGGGCAAGTTGGCCTGGGTGGCCTGCTGGGCGAACTGGTCGATGCTGGCAGCGGCTTGACCCAGGTTGCCCACCGCATCCATGAGTTTCTTCTGATTGGGGGCGGCCAGCAGCTGGCTGACACGCTGGGTGGCTTCATCCAACTGGGTCAGCAGCACGGCGCCCTGGTCCGACAGGCGCGACATCAGGCTGGGGCGCATGGGGATACGCCCCGGCTGCTCGTCACTGCTGGCCAACACGGCCGACGTGGGGCCGGTATCGTCCAACTGAATGAAAGCCAGTCCGGTCACACCCTGAAAACCCAGCGTGGCAAAGGTGGTGGGGCTAATGGGTGCCGTGCCGTCTAC
>CAJAVE010000385.1 GCA_903945325.1 uncultured beta proteobacterium
CCGCACAGGTATCAGTGGCTCAACGCGGCTCCAAAATTCATCGGTGACTTCCCATGCTTTCGCTTTTGCCATTTTCCCTCCACACACAGACATTGCGCATGGAAAGCCATTATCCTTTATTTACGGATAAGTTCTAAGTCACTCTGCCAAAGGTGGGACCGCAACCGTTGCTCTGCATAACTGGGTCCTCTACATAAGTGCCCATAGCCGTCAGCCAAGATTGGCTAAGCGGCCGTTCAAATTCCCATTCAAACCTGCAGATAGTCAAATTCGGTGTGTCCAAGTTTTGATGACTCCACATTATTAGGGTTTGAAGTTTGCGCCGATGCTGCGCTCACCTGCCTTTGGAGGCAATGAAGGTGTCGCCTTTAAACGCCGGTCGTTCGCCGGAATGTCACTGTGCAACGCATGGCGATTGGCAACTTTCAAGTTTCCAGAACTTGTGACATTGCTCCGGTATGCGAACCGGGTGAAAATGCAAAGAGCCACCGCTAAAGAACAACACGTTGGAAAGACAAATTCTGTGAACCTGACACTGCAACCGGATCAATCTGCTGAAAACGAGTGGCGCGACATTGTGCAAGCCGCTCCTGAGGTGTGCCGCGAAGCCCTGGCTGTGCTGATGAATGAGCATGCAGCTGTGCTGGCCGACAAGTTTTACACCCATATGCTGGGCCATCCACAGGCCAAGGTGTTCCTGACCGCCGAGGTGGTCAACCAGCGCTTGCACGCATCGATGGGGCGTTGGCTGAAAGAAATTTTTCAGCATCCGCACCAGGAACCCGCCACCATTGTTGCGCACCAGCGTTATGTGGGTGAAGTGCATGCGCGTATACAACTTCCTATCCACCTGGTATCGCGCGGTGCACGGTTGATCAAAAGTGATGTGCGCTCTGGCTTGTCCCCCAAGTTTGCGGACCCTCTGCTGCTGGCACAAGCCATTTCTTATGCAGACCGGTTGATTGACCTTGCACTGGAATTGATGAGCGTTTCATACGAGCGCAGCAGCCAGCGCGAGGCCCGCACCGACGAGGCCTATCGACTGTTTTCCATCGGTCACAACGTAGGTGTCGAGCGCGAACGCCAGCGTGCCGTGCTGATGGAATGGGCCCACGAAGTACTGATGACCCTGCACCGCGCCAATGAAACAGTATCCCTGCCGGCCCTGCGGCAGTCCGAGTTCGGCATGTGGTTCAACCATAAAGCGGTCGCCATGTTTGAGGGTGATGCCGAGGTACCTCAGATTCTAGAAATTATGGAGCGGGTGGATAACACCGTGCTTCCACTCATTACCCCGCGCGGCGGACAGCCCTATGCCAGTGGCGACCGCGTGGTGGAGCTGCAGTACGAAATCGACAACCTGAAATTCCTGCTAAACAACCTTTTTGAACGCCACCAGGAGGCAGAAAATGGTCGCGATGTATTGACCCGCCTGTTTAACCGGAGATTCCTGCCGGCCGTCATCAGCCGTGAAATTCACGTAGCGCAATCTCGGGGCACAGGCTTCGCCGTGCTTCTGCTCGACCTCGATCACTTCAAACGTGTCAACGACGGTTACGGCCACGACGCAGGTGACTTGGTGCTGCAGCAGGCGGCCACGCTTCTGCTGTCGTGCGTGCGCAATGGCGATTTTGTATTCCGTTATGGCGGCGAAGAACTACTGGTCATGCTGGTAGAGGTTGACCAGGAGTCCGCCATGCGTGTGGCCGAGCAGATTCGATCCAAATTTGAAGACAACGCGTTTCAACTCGGGCAGGGCCGCGCCCTGAACGTGACGGCCAGCATCGGCGTGGCGTTGTACGACGGCCATCCCGACCATCAATACGTTCTGAAGCGTGCGGATGCAGCCATGTACGAGGCCAAACAGTCAGGTCGCAATAGGGTGGTTTTTGCCGCCTGAATCTCTAAGCAGGGAAATGCGGCAGGAACAGATCGCGTAGTTTGCGAGTGGCCGCATGGTCATTTATCCCAACGACAGCGTCGGACTCCCAATCACAGTAAATCAGTCGCCCCTGAGAAACGCCAGGAATCCCGCATTCATGTGGTTAGCGAGGTATTTGAGGCATGCATATCGCATGGATATTCGGCGTATGAGTTCCAAAAGCTGACATCCAGTCAACTTGCCAGGCTGTAGATGTTCGTGAATACGAGCAGCGTGCCCATTGCGCGCTCGCGATTGAGCGAAGTTCGATTTTCTGTCAACAATGAAAGAGTTGACCTTGCAACTCGCGGGCAATTATTGCTGGATGTGTAGCCCTTCAACTGCGACGGGAATCGTAGGAGTTTTGCCACTCAATGGCTTCAGAAGGCACTACCGTGTCAGCCAGCTTACCAGACTACCCCATCCAAACCGATCTTCGAAATCTCCAATTTCACCAGATCTCAAGGAATAAATTTTCCCTTGCATACCCGTAGCCTATGAGCGAACATTGGTGCACAAACGGCGGCAGCCTATCGGGTCGACTTCAACATAGTGAAGTTTTCCTATCAAAAGTGCCGAAAGCACTGTAGATGCTGCGTACGCCGCTATAAGAATGATAGTCGTTGTGGAAACTGAAACAAAGTCCGATCGCTCGTCCCGGCGCTCGCTGAAAGTCCGCGCCACGGCTTTCACGCTGGCCATTTTTGTGCTGGGCATCTCGGCGTTGTCTATCTTTGTCAGCCGCAGCCTGCAAGCCGATATGGAACAGCTGTTGGGCGAGCAGCAGTTCTCGGTGGTCACCTCGGTTGCGAAGACCGTCAACGACGACCTGACCGAACGCCTGCAAGCTCTACAAACCGTTGCCAAAGATATGGATGCCGCCCTGCTGGCGCGCCCGACCGCCCTGCAGGCCCGTCTGGAACAGCGCCCACTGCTGCAACTGCAGTTCAACGGTGGGGTCTTTGTCACCGGGCTGGAATATGTATCGGTTGCATCTGTCCCCCTCTCCATTGAAGGCACATCGCGTATTGGCATCAATTACAGTGGCCGGGACTTCCTAGCCACTGCGCTCAGAGACGGCAAAGTTGCCATAGGCAAGCCCGTCATCGGAAAGCTGTTGAAGTCGCCAATTGTCGTCATGGCGGTACCGATCTTTGATTCTCAGGGCAAGGTGGTAGGTGCGCTGGCGGGAGTAACCGACCTGGGCAAGCCCAATTTTCTGGACAAGATCACCCAGAGCATGTACGGCAAGAGCGGGGGGTATTTCCTGATCGACCTGAAGCACCGGATGGTGGTCACGGCCACCGACAAGAACCGCGTGATGCAAGCACTCCCGGCACCCGGCATCAATCCGCTCATCGACCGTTTTATCGGTGGCTATGAAGGCTATGCCGTTCTGGTCAATGCCGTTGGCGTGGGTGTGTTGTCTTCATCCAAGGTGATTCCTGTGGCGGGTTGGGCGGTATCGGCATCGCTGCCTACGGCAGAAGCATTTGCCCCGCTGCAGCATCGGCAGCAGCGCTTGCTCTGGGCCACCCTGGTGCTGGCGGTGCTGGTCGGCGCGCTGACCTGGTTGGTGTTAAGGCGCGAGCTCGCCCCGCTGGTGGTCGCCGCCAAAGCCATGACGAAGCTCGCCAATTCGAAAGACATGCCGCAGCCTCTGCCAGAAGCACAACCAGGCGAAATCGGGGAGTTGATGGCGGGTTTCAACCGCATTCTGGGAAAAAGTATAGAGCGTGAAGGTGCACTCGCCGCCAGCAAGTCGTTCAAAGACGCCGTGCTGGATTCTCTGAACGCTGAAATTGCGGTGGTTGATCGCAACGGCGTGATTCAGGCGGTCAACGCCCGATGGCAGCAATTTGCCCTGGAGAACAGTCCAGAGCCTGGAAGGCCAGCACTGCGCACCGGAGTTGGCGCGAGCTATCTTGCTGCCTGCGATGGCGGTTCCGGCGCAGACGCCGAGAACATTTCAGTGGTCCGTGCCGGCCTTCAATCAGTTTTGGATGGTCGCTTGCCCCGGTTTAGCCATGAGTACCCTTGCGATTCGCCACAGCAACAGCGTTGGTTCTCCATGGTCGTCATGCCCCTGGGCCATGATGGCGTAGTCGTTGCCCACACGGACATCACGGCGCGCAAGCAGGCTGAAGTGGC
>CAJAVE010000386.1 GCA_903945325.1 uncultured beta proteobacterium
AACACCATGGTTTTTCCGACATGGGTAGTATTGCTAACTTTGATGCCGCTGGTAGCATTGGCTTCAAATTCGGGTAGGGGCTTGTTGACAATGATCGCCATAGGGTACTTTTAGTCTCGCGTTCTTAGGTGTCAGTCAAAGCAAAGGGATTGAAACGTGACAGCGTTTATCTACCCTCGACTGCAACCCATGATTTTACTCTGAAAAGCACTCTCCCAGAATACAGCGCGATAGCGCTTACAACAAAAGGGCTGCGACCACTCTGCGGCCTTCGCTGGCCAAAAAATTGTAAGTTCTACATGCGGCTTGGGTGTCCATGGTTTCCATACCCATTTGGCGCGCGTATAGTGCCTGCAACAGTGCGGGATTCGGGAAACGCAGGCGCTCACCGCTTCCGAAAATAACCAGATCAGCGTCCATTTTCGCCAAGCGGTCAAAGTGACTTGCCTGCAGGTCTTCAAAGCGATCACAACCCCAGTCAAAGCGGTCGCCAGCAGCGCTAAACACCAGGCTGGTAGTAAATCGTTCACCATTGATGGCGACCCAGCCAGTCCCATAGCCAGTGACGGTTGGACCTTGCGTGGCGTCGGGGTGTAGTTTCATGGAAGGACCTGTTGAAATTTGAATGTTGCACCGCACTAATCTTGTGCGGAACTGTGGTCAAATTATAAGTTTCGCCCTGTTATCCCGATTTCCGGAGGCCCTTTGAGAACCATTCAAAAATCTGCCAAGCTGGCTAATGTGCTCTACGACATTCGCGGCCCCATCATGGATGCAGCCAAGCAGATGGAGGACGAAGGCCAGAAGATCATCAAGTTGAACCTCGGTAACCTGGCGGTATTCGGCTTCGATGCGCCCGAGGAAATCCAGCAGGACATGATCCGCAACCTGCCCAACTCGGCAGGCTATTCGGACAGCAAGGGCATCTTCGCCGCGCGCAAGGCGGTGATGCATGAGACCCAGAAACAAGGCATCGCAGGCGTCACACTGGATGACATCTACTTGGGCAACGGCGCCAGCGAGCTGATTACCATGGCGACCAATGCACTGCTGGATAACGGCGACGAATTGCTGCTGCCCATGCCTGATTACCCGCTGTGGACCGCCGCGACCAGTCTTTCGGGCGGCACGCCCGTGCACTACCTGTGCGATGAAGCCAATGGCTGGATGCCTAACCTGGACGATATCCGGGCCAAGATTACGTCCCGTACCAAAGGCATTGTGGTCATTAACCCCAATAACCCGACTGGCGTGCTGTATTCCGACGCGTTGCTCAAAAGCATTGTCGAGATCGCCCGTGAACAAGGCCTGGTGATTCTGGCCGACGAGGTCTACGACAAGGTCTTGTACGACGGTGTCAAGCACACGGCGCTGGCCTCGTTGTCGACCGATGTATTGACGCTGACTTTCAACTCCCTTTCCAAGAGTTACCGGTCGTGCGGTTACCGCGCTGGATGGATGGTGGTGTCAGGCAACAAGAAGAATGCCGCTGACTACATCGAAGGGCTGAACATGCTCTCGAACATGAAACTGTGCTCCAACGTGCCTGGCCAATGGGCGATCCAGACCGCCCTGGGTGGCTACCAGAGCATCAACGATCTGGTTTGTGAGGGTGGGCGGCTGCGCCGCCAGCGCGATCTGGCCTACGACTTGATCACCGCCATTCCGGGTGTTACCTGCGTCAAGCCCAGTGCGGCGCTGTACATGTTCCCCAAACTGGACCCAAAGGTCTACCCGATTAGCGATGACCGGCAGTTCTTCCTGGAGCTGCTCAAAGCGACGCGTGTCATGCTGGTTCAGGGGACGGGCTTCAACTGGAAGCAGCCTGACCATTTCCGCATTGTGTTTTTGCCGCATGAAGATGACCTGCGTGAAGCCATCAACCGCATCGCAAAATTCCTGGAGAGTTACCGCAACAGCCATGGAACGCAAACGAGCCAGATACCACAAAATGCTATCAAATTGGTAGCTGCTCGCGCATAATTGACGGGGGCTGTAGCCCAATTTTTACTTAAAGAATTTATGAAACCGATACAAGTAGGCCTGATGGGCATTGGCGTTGTTGGCGCCGGCACTTTCAACGTGCTCAAGCGCAACCAGGAAGAGATCCAGCGCCGCGCTGGTCGCGGCATCGAAATTACCATGGTCGCGGACCTCGATGTTGCGCGGGCTCAGTCCGTTGTTGGCGCGGGTGTGCGGGTGGTGAGCGACGCGCGCGCTGTGATTGCCAATCCGGATATCGACATCGTTATCGAACTGATTGGCGGCTACGGCATTGCCAGGACCCTGGTGCTCGAAGCCATTGCGGCGGGCAAGCATGTGGTGACTGCCAATAAGGCCCTCCTGGCGGTGCACGGCACTGAAATTTTTGCGGCCGCGTCGGCAAAGGGCGTGATGGTGGCGTTTGAAGCGGCTGTGGCCGGAGGCATTCCCATCATCAAGGCGTTGCGCGAGGGCCTGACGGCCAACCGCATCCAGTGGATTGCCGGCATCATCAACGGCACGACCAACTTTATTCTGTCCGAGATGCGCGACAAAGGCTTGGACTTTGCCGTGGTTCTTAAAGAAGCGCAGCGGCTGGGTTACGCGGAAGCTGACCCTACTTTTGACATCGAAGGCGTCGATGCGGCGCACAAGGTCACGCTCATGTCGGCCATTGCTTTCGGCATTGCGGTTCAGTTTGACAAAGCCTATGTTGAAGGCATCACCCAGTTGTCGGCGACCGACATCCGGTACGCCGAGCAGTTGGGTTACCGCATCAAATTGCTGGGCATCACCAAGCGGGTTGCATCGGGTGTGGAGTTGCGGGTGCACCCGAGCCTGATTCCGTCCAAACGGTTGATTGCCAATGTGGAAGGCGCCATGAACGCGGTGGTTGTTAACGGTGACGCCGTGGGCAACACGCTGTACTACGGCAAGGGTGCGGGGTCAGAGCCCACCGCCAGCGCGGTGATTGCCGATCTGGTGGACATCACCCGCTTGCACACCGCTGACCCGCTGAACCGGGTGCCCCATCTGGCATTTCAGCCCGGCGCTATGAGCGATCTGCCGATTTTGCCCATGGGTGAAATCGTCACCAGCTACTACCTGCGCCTGCGCGTGGCCGATCAGGCTGGCGTGCTGGCCAAGGTAACCGGTATTCTGGCCTCACTGGACATCAGCATTGACGCCATGTTGCAACGCGAGGCCGATGAAGTAGGGGGCGAGGGCGCCACGCAAACCGACCTCATCATCCTGACCCATGACTGTCTGGAGGCCAAAATGAACAGCGCTATCGCCCTTATGCAGGCGCTGCCTACCGTGCTGGCGCCCATTGTGCGCATCCGCAAGGAAGAACTCGCCTGATGAAATACCTCTCGACACGCGGCAACCCTGATCGCAAGCGCTTCTGCGAAATCCTGCTTGAAGGCCTGGCGCCGGATGGTGGCTTGTACCTGCCCGAGAGCTATCCGCAGGTCAGCGACGCCACGCTGACCCAGTGGCGCACGGTCTACCACACGCAAGGCTATGCGGCGCTGGCGTTCGAGATTCTGTCGCTGTACATCGACGATATTCCTGCCGCCGACCTGCGCGCGATCTGCGAGAAGACCTACACCGCCGAAGTCTTTGGCACCGGCGAGATCGTGCCGCTGCGCCATCTGGAAGATGGCCTGTGGCTGGAAGCCCTGTCCAACGGACCTACGCTGGCCTTCAAGGACATGGCCATGCAGTTGCTGGGCAACCTGTTCGAGTATGAGTTGGCCCGACGCGGCGAAGAGCTGAACATTCTGGGCGCCACCAGTGGCGACACCGGCAGCGCCGCCGAATACGCGATGCGCGGCAAGAAGGGCGTGCGCGTCTTCATGACCAGCCCGTTTGGGCGCATGAGCGCCTTCCAGCAGGCGCAGATGTTCAGCCTGATGGACGCCAACATCTACAACATCGCCGTCAAGGGCGTTTTTGATGATTGCCAGGACATGGTCAAGGCCGTCTCCAACGACCTGGCGTTCAAGCGCAAGTACAAAATTGGCACGGTCAACTCCATCAACTGGGCGCGTCTGCTGGCCCAGGTCGTGTATTACTTTGCCGGGTATATCCAAGCCACTGAAGCGAATAGTCAAAAGGTCAGCTTCACCGTACCCAGTGGCAATTTCGGCAATGTCTGCGCCGGCCACGTCGCCCGCATGATGGGCTTGCCGATCGACCAGCTGGTGGTCGCCACCAACGAGAACGACGTGCTCGACGAGTTCTTTCGTACCGGCGTCTACCGTGTGCGCGGCAGTGCGGACACCCACGAGACCTCCAGCCCGTCCATGGACATTTCCAAGGCGTCCAACTTCGAGCGCTTTGTGTTCGATTTACTGGGCCGCGACGGTGCCCGTACTGCCGACCTGTTTGGCGCGCAGCTTTCAAATGCTGGCCGGTTTGATCTCAGCGGCGATACGGTTTTTGCCGACTGCGCCCAACGCTACGGTTTCGTCAGCGGCAAAAGCACCCATGCCGACCGCCTGGCCACCATCCGCGACACCTGGGCTCGCCATGGTGTGATGATCGACACCCATACCGCCGACGGCGTCAAGGTGGCACTCGAAAGCCGCAAGCCCGGCGTGCCGATGCTGGTGCTGGAAACGGCATTGCCCAT
>CAJAVE010000387.1 GCA_903945325.1 uncultured beta proteobacterium
CGGTGACGGTGCAGGTCACGACCACCTACACGTTTGTCGCCGTGGGCAACGGCGGTTCTGTGATTCGCAGTGCCGACAATGGCGTGACGTGGGCTGCACAGGCCTCTGGCACCACGGCAGACTTGCTGGCAGTGAGCCCGACCTCCAGCCAGTTGCTGGCTGCGGGAACCGGGGGCACCGTGATCACCAGCCCCAGCGGTACTACCTGGAGCACCCGCACCAGCGGCATTACGGCCAGCATTTACGCCGTACTCAGTGGCTTCGCCCAATACGTAGCCGTCGGACAGAACGGCACCAATATCAACTCGCAGTAGCCCCCAAAAAGGGCGCGTTACAGCGCCCGGCGCGCTGTAACGGCGGTGGACAGCAGTTCCAGCGATTTCAGCGAATCGTCCCAGCCCAGGCAGGCATCGGTAATGCTCTTGCCGTATTCCAGGGTGCTCGCATTGTCTTTCCCGGGTGTGAATTTTTGTGCCCCTGCGTTCAGGTGACTCTCCACCATCACGCCAAATACGCTGCGTGAACCACCTGCAATTTGTTTGGCGATGTCACCCGCGACTTCCACCTGCTTTTCGTGCTGCTTGCTGCTGTTGGCGTGGCTGCAATCCACCATTAGCGTGACAGGCAACTTGGCCTTTTCCAGATCCTTGCATGCAGCGGCGACGCTGACAGCGTCGTAGTTCGGCGCCTTGCCACCGCGCAGGATGACGTGACAATCCCGGTTACCCTTGGTTTGCACAATCGCCACCTGACCATTTTTGTGAACGGACAGAAAGTGGTGCCCGCCCGCTGCGGCCTGGATGGCGTCGGTTGCAATCCTGATGTTGCCGTCGGTACCGTTCTTGAAACCGATGGGTGCCGACAGGCCGGAGGCCAACTCGCGGTGCACCTGGCTCTCGGTGGTGCGCGCGCCAATGGCGCCCCAGGCGATCAGGTCGCCCAGGTACTGCGGGGAGATCACGTCCAGGAATTCGCTGCCAGCGGGCAGCCCGAGGCGGTTGATCTCGATCAGCAGTTGGCGCGCAATGCGCAAGCCTTCGTCAATACGGAAGCTCTCGTCCAGATAGGGGTCGTTGATCAGGCCTTTCCAGCCCACGGTGGTGCGGGGTTTCTCAAAGTACACCCGCATCACGATTTCCAGCGTGTCGGCATACTGGGTACGCAGGTCCTTCAGGCGGCGGGCATAGTCCAGCGCGGCGGCGGGGTCGTGGATGGAGCATGGGCCAATCACCACCAGCAAGCGGTCGTCTTTGCCGGCCATGATGTTGTGGATAGTGTGGCGGGTATCGGTGATCAGTTTTTCGACCGCTGTGCCCTGGATAGGAAAAAAACGGATCAGATGTTCAGGAGGGGGCAACACAGTAATGTCCTTGATGCGTTCGTCATCGGTCTGGCTGGTTCGGTCAGTCTGAGGGGCCGCATGCGGGTACCAGGCGCCAGGGTTTGAAGAGGCTTTTGCAGTCATGGGAAAACGCTCCTGAGAAAAGAAAATCGGACAAAGAGGACAAAAAAAAACCGCCGGGAAGTCGGCGGTTTAGTGAGGATTTTGGACGTCTGGGGGGTCAGGTACGTTCAGATCTCTCTACCGCTTGCGCGCTTGAGAACCAAAAGTAGCTAAAGTAAAAACGACCAAAATGCATGGGTGCGACTTTAGCACACCCACTCAGTCGGACTTGCGGCGACCCCGGCGACCTTCCTTACGGACCATCTTCTGGCGTATCTTGCGGCGCTCCCACCACGCACTCCAGCGCCCCAAAACGGTTGGCGCCACCGGCTCATCAGCAACTACTGCGGTGGCTTTGCGGGATTGCTCATAGACGTCCAGCAACAGCGACCCCGCCCCCAGAACGCGCCAAGCAGCCAGATCAAAATCGGTCAATGCTGGCTTCGCATGCCGCGGGGGAGCAGCATCCATCGCCCACTGGGTGACCAGGATACGAAAGTGGTTCAGCGCTGCGAAATGGGCGTCAAACTCATAAAAACGGTGCCAGTCCGCACCCAAGCCAAGCACCAGCAAGCGATGGGTGCGCAGATCGCCGACCAGATTGATCAGGGCCAGAGCAAGCGGTGGCCGTGCATGCCCGCTCGGTTGCAGCATCACCACCAGGGCTTCAATTTGAACTGCGAGGGCCTGCAGGCTTTCACCGACCTGCAATGACTCCTCATCGGCCACTGCAGAGCGCAAAAACTGGCTGTAATCGCCAAACGAATGGAAGCTTTGGGATTGCGAGACCGAATGCGAGTGGGTCTGCGACGAATGGACCTGAACCGGCGCTGGCGATTCGGGACCGATTGAGGGTGACAGCGCGTCGCCCAGGCTGCGGGTCGGCAAGCTGGACGAATCGCTGGTCATGTCATTCGCCATGTGCAGGACTCGCCCCTAAAGCGCCTCAGGCGGTACCGCCTACGGTCAGGCCATCGATCCGCAAGGTGGGTTGCCCCACACCTACGGGCACGCTCTGCCCCTCTTTGCCACAGGTACCCACGCCACTGTCGAGCTTCATGTCGTTACCGATCATGCTGACGCGCTTGAGGCACTCCGGACCGCTGCCCACAATGGTGGCACCCTTCACGGGGTACAGAATTTTTCCGTTTTCCACCCAGTAGGCTTCGCTGGCCGAGAACACGAACTTGCCCGAGGTAATGTCGACCTGGCCACCGCCAAAGTTGGTGGCGTACAGGCCCTTCTTGATGCTGGCCACAATTTCCTGCGGGTCTTTGTCGCCGCCGGGCATATAGGTGTTGGTCATGCGCGGCATGGGAATATGGGCGTAGCTTTCGCGCCGGCCATTTCCGGTGGGCGCCACGCCCATCAGCCGCGCATTCATGGCGTCCTGGATGTAACCCTTCAGAATGCCGTCTTCGATCAGCACCGTGCGCTGGCTGGTATTGCCTTCGTCGTCCACATTCAGCGAGCCACGTCGGTCGGCAATCGTTCCGTCATCAAGCACAGTGACACCCTTGGCGGCCACGCGCTGGCCGACGCGACCACTGAAGGCGCTGGAGCCCTTGCGGTTGAAATCACCCTCCAGCCCATGGCCAATGGCTTCGTGCAACAAAATGCCGGGCCAACCTGGCCCCAGGACCACGGTCATCTCGCCCGCCGGTGCCGGGCGCGCCTCCAGGTTGGTCAGCGCAGCATGCACCGCCTCGTCCACATATTTCTCGATCTGGACATCGTCAAAATACGCCAGCCCAAAGCGGCCACCTCCGCCTGCAGAGCCGACTTCGCGACGGCCTTTCTGCTCGGCAATCACGGTGACCGACAGACGCACCAGGGGACGCACATCGGCGGCCAATGTTCCGTCGGCCCGCGCCACCATCACTACATCGTATTCGCTGGCCAAGCCGGCCATGACTTGGGCTACACGCGGGTCTTTGGCACGCGCCAGCTTTTCTACTTTTCCCAACAGCGCGACCTTGGCCGCACTGTCCAGCGTGGAGATGGGGTCGACCCCGTTGTAGAGGGAACGCGCCTTCGCAATTTTGGGACTCGGTACCTTGATTCGCCCCTTTTGGGCGGCACTGGAAATGGTGCGCACGGTTCGAGCCGCATCAAGCAGGCTCGCATCGGAAATGTCATCGGAATAGGCAAACGCAGTCTTTTCGCCACTGACCGCACGCACGCCCACACCCTGGTCAATACTGAACGAGCCGGTCTTGACGATGCCTTCTTCCAGGCTCCAGCCCTCGGAGCGGGTGTACTGGAAATACAGGTCAGCCTCATCCACTTGGTGCGCCTTGATTTCACTCAGGGCACGCGCCAGATGGGTTTCATCCAGCCCAAAGGGTGTGAGCAGCAGGCGTTTGGCCTGGGCCAGACGTTCAATAGTAGGTTCGCGAGAGATCATGGACTGATTCTAGGCTGACGGCGAATTTCAGGCTTGCACGCAAATACATTCCCGGTCTGTGAGCCCAATGCCCGGTGGCCGATTTGCTGGACCAGCAGGGACTGATGAGGCCACCGGGCATTGGGCTCACAGACCAGCGAGCAAAAACAGAGGCTATGACTGCACCAACCTCTTGGAATTGGCAATCGCCATCAAAATGCCCACGGCCAGCCCCAGCGTCACCATGGCCGTGCCGCCGTAGCTGATAAAGGGCAAGGGCACGCCCACCACCGGCAAGATACCGCTGACCATGCCCATATTCACAAAGGCATAGGTGAAGAAAATCATGGTCACGCTACCGGCCAGCAGACGCGAGAACAAGGTTGGCGCGTCCAGCGCGATAGCCAGGCCACGCAAGATCAGGAACAGGAAAGCGGCAATCAGGAACAGGTTGCCCAGCAAACCGAATTCTTCTGAATAGGCAGCAAATATAAAGTCGGTTGTACGCTCGGGAATGAACTCCAGATGGGTTTGAGTGCCCTTCATAAAACCCACACCCGTGACGCCACCCGAACCAATGGCGATCATGCCCTGGATGATGTGAAAGCCCTTACCCAGCGGGTCCCGCGTGGGATCCAGCAGCGTGCAAATGCGCTGCTGCTGGTAGTCGTGAAGCACCGGCCAGCGCACACCGTCGGCACATAGCGATGACTCAAACGCCACGATCAGGACCACACCCATGACGCCCAGGACGACAGGCGGAATGACCAGTTTCCAACTCATGCCTGCATAAAAAATGACCGACATGCCGGCTGCCAGAATCAGCAGGGCCGTTCCCAGGTCGGGCTGCTTCATGATCAGGGCCACGGGCATGCCCAACAGAACGGCTGCCACGCCAAAGTCCAGTGGCCGTAACTGCCCTTCACGCTTCTGGAACCACCAGGCCAACATCAGCGGCATGGCAATCTTGAGGATTTCGCTGGGCTGAATCGTGATGCCCAAATTGATCCAGCGTCTCGCACCCTTCTTCGTGATGCCAAAGATGGCCACTGCTATCAGCAAGGCCACTCCGGCCATGTACAGGGGCACAGCCAACGCCATCAGTCGCTGGGGCGGCACCTGGGCCACCACAAACATGATGCTGGCCGCAATCAGCATGTTGCGACCATGGTCCTCGAAACGGGTTCCGTGGTCAAAACCCGAGGAATACATGGTGAGCATGCCGGCACACGCCAGCAAAAAGACCGCGAAGGCCAGCGGGCCATCAAAGCCATGAAACCAGGGCGCAATACGCCGCCAAACAGAGGGTTTATCGAATACAGATGCCATACAGGACTGCGATTATCCCCGCTGTGGGCACCAGCGCCGTGGGACAATGCCGCCCTATGTTTTTATTGTTTGATGAAGCCGGAAAATTCATGGCCGGCCGGGTGATGTCCGAGACCGATGCGTCCGCGCAGGTGGAACTCGACAGCGGCAAGCGGGTCAAGGTCAAGACCGCCAACATGCTGATCAAGTTCGAAAAGCCCTCGCCCGCCGAGTTCATGGCAGCCGCGCAAGCCGCCAGCCAGAACATTGAGCTGGAAATGGCCTGGGAGTTTGCGCCCGACGAGGAGTTTGGCTTTGCCGACCTGGCGCGCGACTACTTCTCGCCCCAGGCGCCGCTGTCGGAGCAGGCGGCGATGCTGTTTCGCCTGTTCGAGTCGCCACACTACTTTCGCCGCGCCGGCAAGGGGCGCTTTCGCAAGGCCTCCGCCGATGTGATTGCCCAGGCGCTGGCGGCCATCGAGAAGAAGAAGCTCGTGGCCCTGCAGATCACGCAGTGGGCCACGGAACTGGCGAACAGCCAATGCCCCGAGCCCGTGCGCGAGCAGCTCTACAAGATTCTGTTCAAGCCCGACAAGAACGCACCCGAATACAAGGCCGTAGTCGAGGCGGCCCGCGCCACCCACACCGCGCCACTGGAGTTGTTGCAAAAGTCGGGCGCCATTGCCTCGCCCTACCTGTTCCACTGGAAGCGCTTCCTGCTGGAGAATTTCCCCAAGGGCACGGGCTTTCCCGCCCTGGCGGCGCCGGCCGTTGACGAGAGCGACCTGCCCCTGTCCAGCGCGCAGGCTTTCTCGATCGACGACTCGCAGACCACCGAAATCGACGACGCCCTGTCTGTGCAGGGCCTGGGCAGTGGCACCATCACCCTGGGCATCCACATTGCAGCACCGGGACTGGCGATCCAGAGCGGCGATGCGGTGGACCAGATCGGGCGCGCCCGCCTGTCCACGGTCTACATGCCGGGCTACAAGGTCACCATGCTGCCCGATGCGCTGGTGCAGACTTACACCCTGCAGGCCGGACGTGACTGCCCGGCACTGTCGCTGTACGTCACGCTGGACGAGGTGACCCTGGAGATCAAGGGCCACGAATCCAAGATCGAGCGCGTGTCCATCGCCCACAACCTGCGCCACGACCAACTCGATGCCATCGTGACTGAACCCTGGCTGCTGGACCCAACGTTCAACCATGAAAACGAGCTGCAGCCCTTACCAGCATTGCGCAACCAGCTATCATTTTTATACCGCCTGGCAAAAGACCTGAAGGCCAGGCGCGAGATCGTGCGTGGCAAGCCTGAGACCTTCAATCGGCCGGACTACAACTTCCGGTTAGTCGGAAACGATGGTGCGGAGCCGCAAGGGACGGAGACCGTGCAGATCAGCACCCGCCAACGCGGCGCACCGCTGGACCTGATCGTGGCCGAGGCCATGATTCTGGCCAACAGCACCTGGGGCAGCTGGATGGCCGAGCTGGGCGTACCGGGCATTTACCGCAGCCAGGCATCCCTTGCGCCCGGCGTCAAGGTGCGCATGGGCACCAAGGCCCTGCCGCATGCCGGTATCGGCGTCAAGAGCTATGCCTGGAGCAGCTCACCGCTGCGCCGCTACACCGACCTGGTCAACCAGTGGCAAATCATTGCCTGCGTCAAACACGGCAAGACGGCGGCGCTGGCGGCGCCCTTCAAGCCCAAGGACGCCAGCCTGTTCTCCATCATCTCCAGCTTCGACGAGGCCTATAGCGCCTACAACGGCTACCAGGGGGCCATGGAGCGATTCTGGACCTTGAAGTATTTGCAGCAGAACGGCATCACCGAACTCGAAGCCAGTTTCTTCAAGGAGAACCTGGTGCGCGCCGACACCCTGCCACTGGTACTGCCGGTCATGGGCGGGCAAAACCTGCCGCGGGGTGCCCGCGTGCGGGTCAAGCTGGGTGAGATGGACCTGATCACGCTGGACATCAGCGGCACCGTGGTCGAGCGGCTGGATACGCCGGTTACTGAGCACGATGTGGCCGACAACGCGGACGAGGAAGACGAGGAAGTATCAGGCCCGATTGCCATTGCGGTCGACATCAGTGAGCCCGCCGAGCCTGCCAGCGATAATCCTGTTCCGTGAAACTTCTGCGGTCCCTTAGCACCCTTCAACTCGCGTTGCTCGCATCCGTTGCGGTGCATGCGGTGCTGCTGACGGTGCGCTTTGTTGACCCCGAATCGTTCAACCGGGTGTTTGAAGACACCCCGCTGGAGGTGGTGCTGGTCAACTCGCGCAGCAACGAAAAACCAGACAAGGCAAAGGCAATCGCCCAGACGTCGTTGGCCGGTGGCGGTGATGCAGAAAGTGGCCGGGCTACCAGCCCACTGCCGCCGTCGGCCCTGACTGAATACGGCGACTCGTCAGAAGAAGAAACGGCCCGCAAGCTGCAAACTCTGCAGGAGCAGCAAAACCTGCTACTGGCGGAAGTGAAGAACCAGCTTGCAGCCATGCCCCCGCCGGACCCCAACCTGATGGCCAGCAAGGCCGAGCAGGTGGAGCGCGAAGAGAAGCGGCGCCAGTTGGTAAAAATTCTGGCCGAGATCGAGCGGCGTATTAATCAGCAAAATGCCAAGCCCAAGAAGCGCTACATCAGCCCCGCCGTACGGGAGGAGGCGTACGCCGTCTACTACGACGCCCTGCGCCGGGCCATTGAAGACAAGGGCACCGAGAATTTTCCAGAGTCTCGTGGCAAAAAGTTGTATGGAGAGCTCACCATGATCGTCACCGTCAACCACAACGGACGGGTTGTCGACACCGAAGTGGTCGAAAGCTCGGGCAGCCGCGCGCTGGACCGCCACGCCGCAGCCATCGCCAGGTCGGCAGGTCCGTTCGGGCGTTTCAGCACCGCGATGCGCCGCCAGGCCGACCAGATTGTGGTGGTGTCGCGCTTCAAATTCACCCGCGACGAAACGCTTGAGGCGGCGGTTTCGGCGCACCAATGAAAGCCCTGGCAAAGTGGCTGGTGTTGCTGGTCGTGGCGCTGGTGGCATTGCAGCTGTTTTTTGTTGCACGCATCGCAACCATGGCCGTGATTGCACCCCAGTCCACCAGTTTCCAGCGCTCGGAAGCCTGGCGGATTTCCACCGAAAAAGGCAGTCTGCGCTGGCGACAGGAGTGGGTTGCGTATAGCAAGATTTCAGACAACCTCAAACGCGCCGTCATCGCCTCTGAAGACGACGGCTTTGCCAACCATGACGGAGTGGATTGGGATGCCCTGGAAAAAGCCTGGGAGAAAAACGCCAAGGCCGAGCAAAAAGCTGCCACTCAAAAACCCGCCGCCAAGCTTGCTCCGGGAAAGCCCCCATCCAAGCCACCCAAGATCGTCGGCGGCTCCACCATCACGCAACAGTTGGCCAAGAACCTGTTTCTCTCGGGCGAGCGCACGCTGTTGCGCAAAGGGCAGGAGTTTGTTTTGACCCTGATGCTGGAGCACTTGCTGAGCAAGCAGCGTATTCTGGAGATTTACCTCAACAGCGTGGAATGGGGCGAAGGCGTGTTTGGTGCGGAGGCCGCAGCCCAGCATTATTTCCGCAAACCAGCCTCCCAACTCAGTGCGTTTGAGGCGGCTCGGCTGGCCGTGATGCTGCCGCGACCGCGCTACTACGAGAAGCTGCCGAACTCCGGTTATCTGGCCAGCCGTGCAGAAGTGATTGCAGGACGCATGGGGGGCGCACAACTGCCCTGAGGCTTGTGTTGCTGCTTTGAGCGCACACCATCTAGCTCTGTATCATCCGCCCCATGCTTGCCAAGTTAATGAGTTACTTTCTGCTGGGGCTGATCCGGGTGTTGACCGGGTCCCAGGCTCGCTGGCATGGCTGCCCGCCCAAGGCCGAGCAGCGCATCTATTTCGCCAACCACCAAAGCCACGCAGACCTGGTCATGATCTGGGCCGCATTGCCCAAAGAATTGCGCAGCATGACCCGCGCGATAGCGGCGAAGGACTACTGGACCAAGACGCCGTTCAAGCAGTGGCTGACAACCGCCGTCTTTAACGTCATTTACGTCTCGCGTGACCGCAGCGCCGATGAAGACCCGCTGGAGCCGCTGTTTGAGGCACTGGAAAACGGTGACTCCATCATCCTGTTTCCAGAAGGCACACGCGGCTTCACTGGCGAACCGCAGCCATTCAAGGCAGGCCTGTACAACCTGGCACTCAAATACCCCCACGTCGTGCTGGTGCCCGCCTGGATCAACAACGTGCAGCACGTTCTGCCCAAGGGTGAAGTGGTGCCGGTGCCGGTGCTGTGCTCGGTGACCTTCGGCACTCCCATGCAACTGGGCGACGGCGAGGAGCGCCGCGCGTTCCTGGAACGCGCCCGGTCAGCCGTGGTCGGGTTGCGCGACGTCTGAAAACTGAACATGTATTTCTACCTCAAGAACCTGACACCCACGCAGCAAATTGGCGCGCTCTTTGTCATTGTGTTCGGCATCCTGCTGCTGGCAAGCGTGACATCTTTTCTGCTTTCGGTACGCGACCACGGCGATGACATACTGGCGGAGCGGCGCCGCAAAGAGCTCAAGAGCGTGGATGCCATTGTGCGCACCAGCTGGTTCATGGTGTTTGTGTTTTGGGTGGGGTGGGTCACCGGCGACTGGGTGGCATTGACGCTGTTCGCCTTTGTGTCGTTTTTCGCGTTGCGTGAGTTTTTAACCCTCTCGCCCACGCGTCTGGGCGACCATCGCAGTCTGGTGCTGGCGTTTTTTGTGGTCTTGCCGATGCAGTATTGGCTGATTTGGGCCCGTCACTTTGACCTGTTTGCGGTGTTCATTCCGGTCTACGTGTTTCTGGCGCTGCCCTTGGCGAGCGCACTGGCCAATGACCCGCTGCGTTTTCTGGAACGCAATGCCAAGTTGCAGTGGGGCATCATGGTGTGTATTTATGGCATGAGCCATGTTCCCGCCTTGCTGCTATTGAAGTTCCCGGGGTATGACAACCGCAATGCCTTCCTCGTGTTCTTTCTCGTGATTGTGGTGCAGGTGTGCATGGTCACGCAGCACATTGCCTCGCGAAAGCTCCAGCGCCCGCCGGTTGCACCCGCTATCAGCCAGAGTTTCAACTGGCACAGCTGGGGCATTGGCATTGCGGTGGGTAGCTTGCTGGGGGCTTTGCTGGCAGGCATCACGCCATGGGTGCCGGGCACCGCGTTTGCGGCGGCGTTTGTTGCCTGTGTGGCCGGGTCTTTGGGGCACTTCGTGATGAAGGCGCTCAAGCGTGATCGCGGCATTCCCAGCTGGGGGACTGAGGGCCGGTCCGTCACCGGCGCTGGTGGATTGCTGGATCGGGTCGATGGACTGTGCTTTGCAGCACCGGTTTTCTTTCACTCGGCACGCTGGTATTTCGGTGTTTAAAGCCTTTTTGGCCTCTAGCCCCCGTCAAATGTGCGCAACTAGCTAGCAAAACGATAGCATGCGAATATTGGGCATTGATCCCGGACTGCGCACCACCGGCTTTGGCGTCATTGACGCCAAGGGTTCGGAGCTGTGCTACGTGGCCAGCGGCACCATCAGCACCCAGCATCTGGACGTGGGGGCCCTGCCACAGCGTCTCAAAGTACTCTTCGACGGCATCGGCGAAGTGGCGCAGCGCTACGCGCCCGACTGCGCGTGTGTAGAAATCGTGTTCGTCAACGTCAACCCGCAGTCCACACTGTTGTTGGGGCAAGCGCGCGGGGCGTGCATCACCGCCCTGGTTTCCAAGGACTTGGCCGTTGCCGAATACACAGCGCTGCAAATGAAGCAGGCCGTGGTGGGCTACGGCCGTGCCGACAAAACCCAGGTTCAAGCCATGGTGCAGCGTCTGCTGGCACTGCCCGGTCTGCCCGGCCCCGACGCGGCTGACGCACTGGGCCTGGCCATTACCCATGCCCATGCGGGGGCCGCCATGGCACGGCTGGCGCAAGCGAGTGGTCTGGGTGGGAAAATTGGCGGTAACTACAAGGCAGGGCGCAGCCGTTAAGCGCACTTGCCGGACCTTGACCCATCAACCACTTCGAAGGAACGTACCCATGCAAAGAAAGACGGCCTATATTGCCTCGCTCGTCGCGCTACTCGCTTTAACCGCCATGGGTGGCTGGTGGTACTTTTCAAGTCCGGCGACGCAGGGCCAGCAAGCGGCAACCATTGATCGCCAGGCACTGATCCGCCCGCACTCTCCCAGCGAAGGCCGGGTGGATGCGCCGGTGGTGATCGTTGAGTTTTTCGACCCTGCCTGTGGTACCTGCCGCACCTTCTACCCCATGGTGAAGCAGCTGATGGCCGAGCACCCCAACCGTATACGACTTGTCATGCGCTACGCCCCCTTTCACAAGGGGTCAGACAAGGTAGTGGCCATTCTGGAGGCCGCACGCCGACAGGGCAAGTTCTGGCAAGCGCTGGATGCCCTGTTTGCCAGCCAGCAGGCTTGGGTGTCAAACCACACGGTCAATGCTGACCTGGCGTGGCCCTATCTCACCACAGTCGGTCTGAACATGGAGCAATTGGCCATTGACCTGACGTCCCCAGACCTTCAGCAGGCCATCGCCCAGGACCTCAAAGATGCGAACACGCTGCGCGTCACCCAGACACCGGAGTACTTTGTGAACGGCAGGCCTTTGCCCACTTTTGGTTTTGAACAGTTGCGCCAATTGGTGGCGGATGAGCTGGCCAAGACACGCTGAATGCAATGGATCAGGCGATCCGCTCCACAATCAGCACGCCGAAAAAGACGAACGCACCGACCAGCGTCCACTTCAGCACCACCAGCCCAAAGTGCTTGAAGCGCGCCTGCCCGGTAACCGCAAAGCAGGCAAACGAGCCCGCAGACAAAAGCAGCAGCAGAAGAACCAGCACTCGGAGAAAAGGCATGTCAATTTCGCGCGTTCGGGTCTACCAGGAGCGCGCCAATTGCGAAAAACCGGCTGGCGCCTGGCTCTCGTCTTCAAAAGTCACCAACTCCCATGCTTCGCTATGAAGCAGCAATTCGCGTAACAGCTTGTTATTCAGCGCATGCCCCGAGCGAAATGCGCTGTAACTGGCCAGCAAGGGCTTGCCCACACAGTACAAATCACCAATGGCGTCGAGCAGCTTGTGTTTGACAAACTCGTCGTCGTACCGCAAGCCCTCGGAGTTGAGCACCTTGTAGTCATCCATGACGATGGCGTTGTCCAGCCCGCCACCCAGGGCCAGCCCGTTGGTGCGCATCATTTCCACGTCTTTGGTGAAGCCAAAGGTGCGGGCGCGGGCAATGTCACGCGAATACGAGTCTGCGCCCATGTCGAATTCCACCCGCTGCCCGGTGGAGTCCACGGCCGGATGGTCAAACACGATTTCGAAGCTGAGCTTGTAGCCGTTGTAGGGCTCCAGCCTGGCCCACTTGAGGTTGGGGCCTTCGCCCTCGCGCACCTCGACCGCCCGCTTGACGCGCATGAACCGTTTGGGCGCGTTTTGCAGTTCAATACCGGCACTCTGCAATAGAAAGACGAAGGACGCGGCCGAGCCATCCAGTATCGGAATTTCTTCTGCCGTGATGTCGACATACAGGTTGTCGATACCCAAGCCAGCGCAGGCTGACATCAGGTGCTCGATGGTCTGCACCTTGGCACCGCCGTTGGAAATGGTGGACGCCATGCGCGTATCGGTCACCGACGGTGCCGATACTGGAATGTCCACTGGCACCGGCAAATCCACGCGCCGAAATACGATACCGGTGTCGGGCTGGGCGGGCCGCAAGGTGATTTCCACCCTTTGCCCGCTGTGCAGCCCGACGCCGACTGCGCGCGTAAGGGATTTGAGCGTTCTTTGTTTAAGCACAGTACGGATTTTACTAATCCGCTTGTTTCCTGAGGAAGGCAGGGATTTCGTAATCGTCCATGCCACCATTGGACAGCGCATCCACACGTGCCGCAGCCGTGGTCCGGTCGCGTCCGCGCCACACCGCCGGTATGCTGGAACTTCCGTAGTCGGGTTGGGCAGAGCCTGTTGATGCTGTGCCTGACAGCGTACCGCTCACCGGGTTGTTGAGGGTGGGCACGTGAAACGGCACATTGTCCGTACCGGTGCGTAGCACCTGTAAAGGTGGCGCTATGCGGCGTGCGCCCTGGCGGGAGAGGCCGGTTGCAATAACCGTGACACGGATCTCGTCGCCCAGGCTGTCGTCGTTTGCGGTTCCATAGATCACATGGGCATCCGCTGAGGAACAAGCCCGAATGGTGTCCATGGCCAGCTTGGACTCCTTCAATTTCAGTGAACCCTTGGCCGCAGAGATCAGCACCAGCACGCCTTTGGCTCCTGACAGGTCAACACCCTCCAGCAGCGGGCATGCTACGGCCTGCTCGGCGGCGATGCGGGCACGGTCCGGGCCTGCAGCGCAGGCGGTGCCCATCATGGCCTTGCCAGGCTCTCCCATGACGGTGCGCACGTCTTCAAAGTCGGCGTTGATTTCACCCTTGACGTTTATGATTTCGGCAATCCCGCCCACGGCGTTTTTCAGCACATTGTTGGCGTGCACAAATGCATCCTCCTGGCTGATGTCATCGTCCAGCACCTCCAGCAGCTTTTCGTTCAGCACCACGATCAGCGAGTCCACATTGGCTTCGAGTTCGGCCATGCCCGCATCGGCATTGCTCATGCGGCGACCGCCCTCAAAATCAAACGGCTTGGTGACAACACCCACCGTCAAAATTCCCATCTCCTTGGCCACGCGTGCAATGACGGGTGCCGCACCGGTGCCGGTACCACCACCCATGCCGGCCGTAATGAACAGCATGTGTGCGCCTTCGATGGCTGCGCGGATGTCGGCTTCGGCCAGTACGGCTGCTTCACGACCCTTGTCGGGCTTGCTTCCTGCACCCAAGCCGCCCACGCCGAGCTGTATGGTTTTGTGTGCAGAGCTGCGGCTCAAGGCCTGTGAATCGGTATTGGCACAAATGAATTCCACACCGCCTACGGCAGAGCAGATCATGTGTTCCACAGCATTTCCGCCGCCGCCGCCGACACCAATTACCTTGATCTGTGTGCCCTGGTTAAACATTTCTTCTTCAATCATTTCAATGGCCATGTGGTTCTCCTTGGGTTTCAATACGATGTTTCAATGCTTTTGCAAAATTTTGAGTGGGACCTGCCCGAGTTGGCGGATCAATGCATCGCCATCGCCAGTGGGGACTGCCCCTTGCCAGCCAAATCTTGTTTTTCATGGCTAGAAGTTCCCGATGAACCAGTCTTTGACTGATCCAAACGCAGTTTTCATGGAACCGTTTTTCTGCGACACCTTGTACCCACGCAGGCGGGCCATGCGGGCTTCTTCCAGCAGGCCCATCACCGTGGCAGCGCGCGGCTGGGCTACCATGTCGGCCAGGGCACTGGAGTATTTGGGGATGCCACGGCGCACCGGCTTCAGAAAGATGTCCTCGCCCAGCTCCACCATGCCCGGCATCACACAACTACCGCCGGTGAGGACGATGCCTGAAGACAGAACTTCCTCGTAGCCCGACTCGCGCATCACCTGATTGACCAGAGAAAAGATCTCTTCGATGCGCGGCTCGATGACGCCCGCCAGTGCCTGGCGGCTCAGCATGCGCGGGCCACGGTCGCCCAGACCGGGCACTTCGACCTGGGTCTCCGGGTCCACCAGCATTTGCTTGGCGTGACCACTTTCAACCTTGATGTCTTCCGCGTCCTTGGTCGGCGTGCGCAGTGCCATGGCAATATCGCTGGTGATCAGGTCACCGGCTATCGGGATCACGGCCGTGTGCCGTATAGCTCCGTTGGTGAAGATGGCAATGTCAGTGGTTCCGGCACCGATGTCCACCAGTGCGACGCCCAGTTCACGCTCATCTTCAGTCAGCACCGACAGGCTGGATGCCAGCGGGTTCAGCATCAGCTGTTCCACTTCCAGGCCACAACGGCGCACGCACTTGATGATGTTCTCGGCGGCGCTTTGCGCTCCGGTCACGATGTGCACCTTGGCTTCCAGGCGGATACCGCTCATGCCAATGGGTTCTTTGACATCCTGGCCGTCGATGATGAACTCTTGGGGCTCAACCAGCAGCAGACGCTGGTCCGTGGAGATGTTGATGGCCTTGGCGGTCTCCACCACGCGTGCCACGTCGGCGGCCGTCACCTCGCGGTCTTTTACCGCTACCATGCCGCTGGAGTTGATGCCGCGGATATGACTGCCAGTGATGCCAGTGTAGACCCGGGTAATCTTGCAATCGGCCATCAACTCGGCTTCGCGCAGAGCCTGTTGGATGCTTTGCACGGTCGCATCGATATTGACCACCACGCCCCGCTTGATGCCGTTGCTGGGGGCCACGCCCAGTCCAGCAAGCTTGAGTTCGCCGCCGGGCATGACCTCGGCCACCACCACCATCACTTTGGCGGTTCCGATGTCCAGTCCTACGACCAGGTCTTTGTATTCTTTTGCCATATGGAGTCCTGCTGATTTCTTCTAACGCTATTTATTGGGGACCGCCGGTACGGTCGTGCTCACACCACGCAAGCGAACGGCGTACCCGTTTTCATGCCGCAAATCTGCTGCTTCCAGCGCACTGTTGCGCCGTGCGTACCGTGACGTCACTTGGGTGAGGGTTTTAAGGAAGCGACGCACGCGGGCTGTTACCTCAGTTGTATCGCCGCGCCCCAATTCGATGGTGGCGCCAGTGTCCAGTTGCGCACGCCAGCTTCTGCCGCCCGACAATTCAAGCCCGTCCAACGGTAGCTCCATCTGCTCAAAGAGCGGCGCCAACGCGCTGTACATGGCCAGCACTTCAGCCCCCTGTCCATCCGGGCCATTGAGAATAGGCAGCCCCTCCTGCTCTACGTCGCCCACATTGGCTTCGAACACTTCACCGAAGTTGTTAATCAGGCGCAATTCACCATCCCTGCCCCAATACGCTACGGCCTGATGCTCCTGCAAGACAACCTGTAGGCGATTGGGAAATTCACGGTGAACTATGGCATGACGCACCCAAGGAACGGCCTCGAAAGCCGCTCGCACCTTGGCCAGATCGATGCTGAAAAACGTGCCCGACAAACGCGACGCCACGTTGGCACGCAGATTCAATTCGTTGTTGTGACTAACATCGCCCGACACCGCAATGCCCTTAATGTCAAATGCAGGCAAACGTATCACCCAACGGGCCGTGGCAACAGCACCGACGACGACAAACGCCACAAACAGAACCATGGCGGTCATGTTCATCAGCTTGACGTCGACAGGTGTTGCCACAGCTGGTGTCATACTGCCCCCACGCCTTGGGACGCCCCGGTGGCGTTCATGCAGACGCTCCCACATCCAGAGCCGCGTGCGCCAACAAGCTTACACACAGTTCTTCGTAATTGATGCCTGCGGCCCAGGCCGACTTGGGAACAAGTGAATGACTCGTCATGCCGGGCGAAGTATTGATTTCCAGCAGGTAGGGTTGGCGCGTTTTCCCGTCAATCATTACATCGACACGACCCCAACCACGGCAACCCAACACCCGGTACGCCTTGAGCACCAGTGCCTGAATGGCTTCTTCTTCGCCAGGTGGCAGTCCACATGGCACCAGGTATTGCGTGGTGTCGGTAAAGTATTTGTTCTGGTAATCGTACTTTCCCTCGGGTGCGACGATGCGGATCACCGGCAATGCTTTTGCGCCATCACCGGTACCCAGCACCGGGCAGGTCACTTCGTCACCCTCGATGCACTGTTCGCACAGAATGTCCGAATCCAGCTTGCCAGCCGAAGCGACGGCTTCCGTCATGCCTGAATAGCCCACTACTTTGGTCACACCCAAGGACGAACCCTCATGCGCGGGTTTGACGATCACAGGCAGTCCCAGAGTGTCAGGAACTTCAATGACTTGCCGACGGTCGTATGCGCCCTGGCGCAGCACCTGATAGCGAGGCGTCGGGATGCCTTCAGATAACCAGATCCGCTTGGTCATAACCTTGTCCATCGAAATGCTTGACGCCATGACACCAGAGCCTGTGTACGGAATGCCCAACACTTCCAGCGCTCCCTGCACCGCACCGCCTTCACCCAAACGTCCATGCAAGGCAACAAAGCACCGCTCGAAACCTTCGCGCTTGAGATCGGACAGGTCGCGTTCAGCCGGGTCGAAGGCATGTGCATCCACTCCCTTGGACAGTAGCGCATTCAATACGCCAGCGCCTGACATCAGCGACACCTCGCGCTCAGTCGATGCCCCGCCCATCAAGACTGCCACTTTGCCAAATTGATTCATAGTCGTCCTGCCTCCTGCAGTTTTTGCTCTTTGCTTTGTAGCAATTCAACAAGTCTGGCTGGTACTGCGCCTATCGAGCCTGCACCCATGCACATCACCACGTCACCCGGTTGCGCGTTGTCCACAATAGCTTGCGGCATGGCCGTGATGTCGCCAACAACGATCGGCTCCACTTTGCCCGCCATGCGCAGGGCACGCGCCAGGGCCCGAGCGTCGGCCGCCACGATGGGAGCCTCACCTGCGGCATACACCTCGGCAAGCAGCACAGCGTCGGCCAGGCCGATGACAGTGACGAAATCCTCAAAGCAATCTCGGGTTCGGCTGTAACGGTGCGGCTGAAACGCCAGCACCAGCCGACGACCCGGGAAAGCCCCGCGTGCCGCAGCCAGCGTGGCTTGCATCTCTACGGGGTGGTGACCGTAGTCGTCCACTACCGTCACTTCGCCACCCTGAGGCAGTGCGATATCACCATAGTGCTGAAAGCGCCGCCCCACGCCCGTGAACTCGCCCAGCGCACGCACGATGGCAGCATCGGCCACGCCCAATTCGCGTGCCACGGCAATCGCGGCCAGCGCATTGAGCACGTTGTGCCGCCCCGGCAAATTCAACAGCACATCCAGATCGGGTTGCTCCACGCCGGTGCGTCGCTGGACCGTGAAGTGCATCTGGCCACCCTCGGGCCGCACGTTGATGGCACGCACCTGGGCCTGCTCGCTAAAGCCATACCGCACCACCCGGCAAGTAAGCTTATCCACGATGTCGCAGACCGCCGGATCGTCTGTGCACAGGATGGCAACGCCGTAAAACGGCATGCGGTGTAGAAAATCAACAAATGCCTGTTTGAGACGACCGAAATCCTGGCCATACGTCTCCATATGGTCGGCATCAATATTGGTCACCACCGCCATCACCGGCAGCAGGTTAAGGAACGAGGCATCGGACTCGTCCGCTTCGACCACGATGAAATCGCCCTGCCCCAAGCGGGCATTTGTGCCTGCGCTATTTAGCAGCCCTCCAATCACAAAGCTCGGGTCCAGCTGGCCTTCAGCCAATACGCTGGCCACCAAACTGGTCGTCGTCGTTTTGCCATGGGTGCCAGCAATGGCTATACCACGCTTGAGGCGCATCAACTCGGCCAGCATCTGTGCGCGTGGCACGATGGGAATACCCAACTCCCGGGCTTTAACCACTTCGAAGTTGTCCGCATGCACGGCAGTCGACGTGACAACGGCATTGGCACCGATAACATTTTCAGGCGCATGGCCCACACTGGTGCGAATGCCCAGCGCCGCCAATCGCTTGAGCGTGGAACTGTCCGATAAATCGGAGCCAGAAACCGTGTAGCCGAGACCGCAGAGAACCTCAGCGATGCCGGACATGCCCGAGCCGCCCACGCCTACGAAGTGAATATGCTGGATGGCATGCTTCATGCGCACAGCTCCTCGCACGCGGTTACCACCGCTTCCGTTGCTTGAACTTTTTGAAGCTTTTTGGCCTCTACACCCCGTGCAACAAGCGCAAGACGCTCTGTTTTTTGTAGCAAATTCGCCAACAGTGCGGGTGTCAGCTCGTTTTGTGCAATGAGCCAACCGGCGCCCTGGTTCACCAAAAAACGGGCGTTGTGGGTCTGGTGGTCATCAACGGCCGACGGGAACGGGACGAATAGTGCGGCAGCGCCCACAGCCGCGATCTCGGTCACGGTGCTGGCACCGGCGCGGCAGATCACCCAGTCGGCATCGGCAAAAGCCTGGGCCGTGTTTTCAATGAACGGCGTGAGTTCGGCTTGTACTCCGGCAGCGATGTAGTTGTTGCGCAGTTCCTCGATCTGCTTTTCACCGCTCTGGTGTGTGACCAGCGGACGCAGTGCCTCGGGAATCAAGGCCAGCGCTTGCGGCACAACGGTATTGAGTGCCCTGGCTCCCAGGCTTCCACCGACCACCAATATGCGCAAAGGACCTGTGCGGTTGGCAAAACGCTGCTGCGGCCCAGCCTGCACCAGAAACTCCGGACGCAGGGGGTTACCCACCCATTGCCCTTTTGCCAACACATTGGGGAAGGCGGTAAATACTTTGCCTGCCACGACCGCGAGCACGCGGTTGGCCATTCCAGCCACCGAGTTCTGCTCGTGCAATACCAGAGGCTTGCCCATGAGCGCGCCCATCAGTCCACCGGGCAGGGTGATGTAGCCACCCAATCCCACCAGCACATCGGGCTTGACCCGCCGGACAACCTGCAGACTCTGGCCGAATGCACGCATCAAACGCAGTGGCAAGGCGAACAGTGTGCGCAAGCCTTTGCCGCGCACACCGGAAAAATCGACCGCTTCAAATGGAAAGCCCTTGGGCGGCACCAGACGGCTCTCCATGCTGTTGGGTGCGCCCAACCAGTGCACTCGCCAGCCACGCTCACGCAACGCTTGCGCTACGGCTAGCCCCGGAAAAATATGCCCGCCGGTACCACCCGCCATGATCAGTGCACATTTGGATGGGGACTTCATATCCGCCCTCCGTGCATGAGTTGACGGTTCTCATAGTCAATGCGCAAGACCACGGCGATGGCGATCATGTTCATCAAGATGGCGGAGCCACCATAGCTCATCAGTGGCAAGGTCAATCCCTTGGTTGGCAAGGCGCCTAGATTCACGCCCATGTTGATGAAGGACTGAAAACCCATCCAGATGCCTACGCCCTGGGCTGTTAGCCCAGCAAACACCCGGTCCAGCGCGATGGCCTGCCGGCCTATGTGCATGATGCGCCGGGTCAGCCACAGGAACAGGCCAATCACGATCACCACACCCACAAGGCCAAATTCCTCGCCAATGACGGCCAGCAGGAAGTCCGTATGCGCCTCGGGCAGCCAATGCAGTTTCTCGACACTGCCGCCCAGACCCACGCCAAAAATCTCGCCCCGGCCGATGGCGATCAACGAGTGCGACAGCTGGTAACCCTTGCCCAGAGCGTACTTTTCTGTCCAGGGGTCCAGGTAAGCAAAAATACGCTCACGACGCCATTCGCTCAGCGCAATCATCAGGGCGAAGGCCACCACCAGAATAGACGCGATGAGGAAAAACATGCGGGCATTGACACCACCAAGAAACAAAATGCCCATGGCAATGACCGCGATAACCATGAAGCCTCCCATATCCGGCTCTGCCAGCAGTAGCAAGCCGACTACGGCAACTGCCAGCGCCATGGGCATGACGGCGCGAAAGAATCGTTCCTTCACATCCATCTTGCGCACCATGTAGTCGGCCGCATAGAGAAGGACGGCAAACTTCGCCAGTTCAGACGGTTGAAAGCTGAACGGGCCAATCGATATCCAACGCCTCGCGCCATACACCACCTTGCCTACACCGGGTATGAGCACCGCAATGAGCAACACTAACGAGGCGACAAACAGCCACGGCGCGGTTTTTTCCCACGTAGCAACCGGAATTTGAAAGGCCATCAAAGCCGCTACAAAAGCGATGAGCACCCACATGGCGTGGCGAACCAGGAAGTAGGTGTGGGTGTATTTGGCGAATTTGGGGTTGTCGGGCATTGCAATGGACGCCGAATAGACCATCACCATTCCCCATAGCAGCAGTGCCACGACAACCCACACCAAGGGCTGGTCAAACCCTCGGGTCTGGGGTACGTCCGTCGTTGTCGCAAAGGAGCCGCGACCACCCAGCTGAACCGGCAACGGCCCGATACCGGCGGCGCCCACTGCCCGGCGCAGCGAGAACCAGCCCGACAAGGTGTGGCCCCATGCGTTCATGCCCCAGTCCCCAAATCGACACCGGTGTTCAAGGCCAGCGCTTTCACTGCATCGCAAAACACCCGAGCCCGATGCTCATAGTTTTCGAACATATCAAAACTGGCGCAGGCCGGGGACATCAGCACCGCGTCACCGGCATGGGCGCGCTGGTTGGCCTGCGCCACTGCAGCCTCCATGGAATCGGTATCCACAATTGGAACGCCACACCCTGCGATGGCTTCACGAATCAGTGGCGCATCGCGCCCGATGAGCACAACGGCACGCGCATAGCGGGCAATGGGCTCGAACAGCGCAGAGAAGTCTTGCCCCTTGCCCTCGCCACCCAGGATAACGACAACCCGGCGATCTGCGCCCAGCCCTTGCAACGCCGCCACGGTAGCGCCTACATTGGTGCCCTTGCTGTCATCAAAAAACTCCACCCCATTGAGGATCCCGATGGGCTGGACACGATGGGGCTCTCCCCGATACTCGCGCAAACCAAACAGGACAGGGGCAAGCGTGCAACCCGCCGCCGCACAGAGCGCCAGTGCGGCCAAGGCGTTACTGGCGTTGTGACGCCCCCGGATGCGAAGAACGTCCGCCGGCATCAGGCGCTGGATGTGCAGATCCTCTTCGACATCCTTGCGTTTCCTGCGCGTCTCATCGGCTTCCAGCGCGCGCACCAACCAGACCATTCCGTTGACTTCTTCGAGGCCAAAGTCACCGGGGCGTTGCGGCATGCTGCTACCAAATGTGATGTGGGCACGCACTTGCGGACGTTGCAACTTGGTGCGCAGTGGTGCTGGCAGCATCGCCATGACCTGCGTGTCGTCACGGTTGAGAACCATCAAACCCTGCTTGCCAAAGATGCGGGACTTGGCCGCCGCATACGCATCCATGCTGCCGTGCCAGTCCAGATGGTCTTGTGTGATATTGAGCACAATGGCCGCCGTCGGCTCAAAGCCAACGACTCCATCGAGCTGAAAACTCGACAACTCCAGCACCCAGACCTCGGGCAAAGTATGGGCCTCCAGATGGCCAGACAGTGTGCCCAACAAGGTGGGGCCGATATTGCCTGCCACCGCCACCGACTTCCCTGCATGGGCAATCAGTTGGCCCGTCAGGGCCGTCACTGTGGTTTTGCCGTTGGTGCCGGTGATGGCCAGGAGCGCCGGGGCATAGGCCCGAGAGTTGCGCAGTGCCTGCAGAGCCATGGCAAACAGGCTTAGCTCGCCGCCGACAGGGATACCCTCTGCACGGGCTGCACCGGCTACCTGGGCAACCGTGTCAGGGCTCAGGCCAGGAGAGCAGTAGACCGCATGCAGGCCTTGACCCTCCACCAGAGTGGCCTGGAAATCACCAGAAACGAAACGGACCTGGGGCAGCTCCTTTTGCAAAGTGGCCAGTTGAGGGGGCGCGTCGCGCGTATCGGCCACGATCACAGCGCAGGCCCCGCTGCGCACGCACCAGCGTGCCATGGCCAAGCCCGAGGCACCCAGACCCAGGATCAGGATGTTCTGACCTTGCATGGCGGTGTACGGGAGGCTGGGAGGTAGAGGGCTCTGCTCCGTGTCCCCCGCCCGCTTTGCGGGCTCCTCCTTGACCTGCGCCGAGCCCGCTACCTCCCAGCCTCCTGGCGCAGCGACCACAGGGGGTGCATCCTCGTTAAAAATACGCGCTACAAAGGCAGCTGCATCACTCGCGGCGGTGAGCGCCGCGGGCCGTACATCCAGCGCGCGCGCGTCCGCTGCATCGATTTGTGGTAACAATGCGGGGCTTTCGCCCGGGATATGCGGCTGGTGTGAATTCATCGCAATTTGAGAGTGGACAGTCCGACCAGGCACAACAACATGGTGATGATCCAGAAGCGCACCACCACTTGCGTTTCTTTCCACCCTTCTTTTTCAAAATGGTGGTGCAGCGGCGCCATCTTGAACAGTCGGCGGCCCTGCCCAAATTTCTTCTTGGTGTACTTGAAATAGGTCACCTGCAACATGACTGACAAGGCCTCGACCACAAAGATGCCGCCCATGATGGCCAGTACGATTTCCTGGCGAACAATGACGGCGATGGTGCCCAGGGCGGCACCAAGCGCCAGAGCACCCACGTCACCCATAAACACCTGCGCCGGGTGGGTGTTGAACCACAGGAAGGCCAGACCTGCGCCCGCCATTGCGCCACAAAAAATCATCAATTCGCCGGAGCCCGGAATATGGGGAAAGAAGAGGTATTTGGAATAGACCGAGCTGCCGGTGACGTAGGCAAAAACACCCAACGATGCGCCCACCAAGACCACCGGCATAATGGCCAAGCCATCCAGTCCATCGGTCAAATTGACTGCATTGCTGGAGCCAACGATGACCAGATAGGTGAGAACCACAAAACCAAGCACGCCCAGGGGATAGCTCACTTCCTTGATGAACGGCAGCAGCAGGCCTGCCTTGGGTGGCAAGTTCACGTCAAACCCGGACTGAACCCAATTGAAGAAAAGCTCCAGCACCCGCAGGTTGGAGTTTTCAGAAATGCTGAAAACGAGGTAGAGCGCGGCCAGCAGACCAATCACAGACTGCCAGAAATATTTTTCCCGCGAGCGCATGCCCTCAGGGTCCTTGTGTACCACCTTACGCCAGTCGTCCACCCAACCAATCGCGCCAAAGCCGAGCGTCACCAGCAACACGATCCAGACAAATCGGTTGCTGAGGTCCACCCACAAGAGAGTTGAAATCGCAATCGCCAAAAGAATGAGTACACCACCCATGGTGGGTGTTCCGCTTTTATGCAAATGGGTTTCCATACCATAGCCGCGCACCGGTTGACCAATCTTCAACTCCCGCAAACGGCCAATGACGTATGGGCCAGCGGCCAGCCCGATGAGCAATGCAGTTACTGCCGCCATCACCGCGCGAAAGGTCAGGTACTGAAATACCCTGAAATAGCCAAACTCTGGCGACAGTGTTTGAAGCCATTGGGCCAAACTCAGCAGCATGCGTGCACTCCAAATTTATATTCAACCAGCATGGCGACGCTCCTCTTGCGCTGGCGTACTGGTGACCATGTCCATCAATGCGTCCACCACACGCTCCATGCGCATGAACCGCGAGCCCTTGACCAGCACGCTGCGCATGCGGGGCAAGTCGTTGCGCAGTGCGTCAACCAGCTTTTCCATTGACTCAAAGTGCCGTGCTCCATCAAAGGCGTTGGCAGCCACCCGCGACAATTCCCCCACAGCTAAAACCTGTTCAATGCCCCGGGCTTTGGCGTAGCGGCCTGCCTCGGCGTGAAACATGGGGCCTTGGTGACCAACCTCACCCATGTCACCGAGCACCAGCAAACGCGGGCCAGGCAAATCGGCCAGAACGTCAATAGCCGCGCGCACGGAATCCGGGTTGGCGTTGTAGGTATCGTCAACCAATGTGACCTCGCGCCCTCGCACGGCCAGCACCAAGGCCTTGGAGCGCCCCTTTACGGGCACAAACGACTGTAAACCGGCCATCACTGCATCTGCTGACACTCCAGCCGACAGGGCGGCGGCGGCGGCGGCCAGAGAGTTCTTGACGTTGTGCAGTCCGGCAATTGCAAGGCGGTAATGAAGGTCTTGATCCAGTCCGCGGGCGTGCACCTGCCAGGCGCCACCCAGCCAGTGCGCCTGGATGCACACCAATGTATCGTGGCTGGGGGCGCCGTCCATCGCAAACCGAACCGTGCGCCGTCTGCCTGCCAGGATGTCCCACAGGTGGGAATGCTCATCATCACGCGGAATGACGACAACGCCTTGCGAACCCATAGGCGTAATCACAGAACCATTTTCCAGAGCGACGGCACGCACGGTGTGCATGAATTCCAGATGCTCACGTTGCGCGTTATTGATCAGGGCTACCGTGGGGTGAACCATTGCCGCCAGCACGGCAATTTCTCCGGGATGATTCATACCCAACTCGACAACAGCAATCTGGTGGTGTTGCCGCAGGCGCAGCAAGGTCATCGGAACGCCAATATCGTTATTCAGATTGCCGCGCGTGGCCAGCGAGGCGCCGTCAGGCCGTTCTCTGGACAGGATGGAGGCCAACATCTGCGTGACCGTGGTTTTTCCGTTGCTACCCGTAACGGCAATCAGCGGCACATTGAATTGCGAACGCCAGGCGTGGGCCAACGCGCCCAGCGCGAGGCGAGTGTCAGGAACCACGATACAGGCCATGCCTTTGGTGCCACTGCGGTCCGCGCTGCCGTGACAAAGCGCCGCCACCGCTCCACGCTGCTGCGCCTCTTGCAAAAAGTCGTTGGCGTCATAGTGTTCGCCTTTGAGAGCAACGAACAGATCGCCAGACTCCAAGCTTCGGGTATCGGTATGGACGCGGCTCACAATCAGTGCGCCGCTGCCCTCCAGCTGAGCGCCTGGAAGCCACTGGACGGCTTGGGCAACCGACATCATCGTACTCATTTAACCACCTCGACCGCCGGCTGATTGCGACTCTGTAGCGCACGCTGTGCGTGGTCGCGATCCAGGAAAGCATGCTTGACGCCGGCTACCTCCTGGGTGGCCTCGTGTCCTTTTCCTGCGATCAGCACGATATCGTGTACCGCCGCTCTGCCAATGGCTTGCGCAATCGCCTGCGAGCGGTCGGCCTGCACCGTGACGGCCGCACTTTGTTCCAAACCTAGCAAGATTTGTTCGATGATGGCTTCGGGCATCTCGCTGCGCGGGTTGTCACTGGTAACCACTATCCGATCGGCTTTTTGCAAGGCGATGGCGCCCATCAAGGGGCGCTTGGATGGATCGCGATCACCACCACAACCAAAGACACACCACAATTGGCCACCACGTTGCGTCGCCAGGGAACGTAACGCCGCGAGGGCTTGACCCAAGGCATCCGGAGTGTGGGCGTAGTCAACAATTACCCTGGGTTCGCCGGGCCCGCCAAAACACTCCATGCGCCCTGGCACCGGCTGCAATGCACTGCAAGCCTGCACCGCAGCCTGCAAAGGTACGCCAAGACCGCGCATGGCACCTATAACACCCAACAGGTTTGACACGTTGTAGGCGCCAATCATGCAAGTTTGCAGTGAGTGCACTTCGTCACCTTCGACGACCTCAAAACGCAATCCTTTGGATGCATAGGCAATTGCGCGCGCCCGCAGACGGGCGGGCTTTTTGCAAGATACGGTCCAGACATCGAGGGGCTTGACGGCAAGCGCCTGTGCCAATTGCGCACCCTGCGCGTCATCCACATTGACAACGGCACACTCCAGTCCCGGCCATGCAAACAATTTGCGTTTGGAGTCCCAATAGGCCGCCATGCTGACGTGGTAATCCAGATGGTCCTGGGTGAAATTAGTGAACACGGCGACGCGTATCCGTGTCCCATCGAGACGGTGCTCTTCGATGCCAATGGACGAGGCTTCCATGGCGCATGCACTCAGACCGTCGGTCACGAACTGTCGTAAGGTCCGCTGAAGTACAACCGGGTCGGGCGTGGTCATGCCGGTAGAAATGACATTTGCACCCACTTGAACACCCAATGGCGGGCTACCAACACCCAGTGTGCCGACCATGCCACAGGGCAATACCTGTGCAGCTGGCAATGCAGACAACGCCTGCGCCAACCACCAGACCGTTGAGGTTTTGCCGTTGGTCCCCGTAACCGCAACGACCGACATATCGGCAGAGGGCGTGCCAAGAAACTCGGATGCAATCTGTCCTGTATGGCCCTTGAGGTGTTGAAAGCTCGCCACTGCATCTGAGTCAACGTTGAATGCAGCCACACCATCCTGCTCAACCAGACAAGCGACTGCGCCGCGCTGTAGTGCGTCCGGCACATGCTGACGGGCGTCGACCACGGTGCCGGGCCATGCGATGAAACCATCACCGGGATTCACCAAGCGGCTATCGGAATGCAGCGTTCCTGTGACCCGCTGGCTAAGCCAATGCGCAGCTTGCATGGGTGTCTGAATGCTCTGCATCAGAAACTTTCCTCGACAGCCTGCGCAACAATTTGTGGTCGCACTGCCATGTCGGGCTGTACACCCAGCATGCGCAGGGTTTGCTGTACGACCTCACTAAACACGGGGGCAGCGACTGCGCCGCCATAGTACTGCCCGGCACTGGGTTCATCGATCATCACGGCCACAACGATGCGCGGGCTTTCAATCGGTGCCATACCCACGAACCAGCCCCGGTATTTGCGATTCTTGTCGCTGCCGTAACCCTTTCCGATCTGTTTGTAGGCGGTACCCGATTTACCTCCGACCGAGTAGCCCATGGTCTGCGCCTTTTGACCCGTGCCACCGGGGCCTGCCGCCATCTGCAACATCTTTCGCACCTGTGTAGCAGTGCGAGGAGAAAAAACCTTGACACCATCAACCGGCTGCGGATTTTTTAGGAGCGTGACCGGGATAATGTCGCCGTCACGGGCAAAGACTGTGTAGGACCGAGCCATTTGGAAGAGCGATGCCGACAGGCCGTAACCATAGGACATAGTTGCCTGCTCAATCGGTCGCCAGGTCTTGTAGGGCCGCAAACGCCCTGACACCGCCCCAGGAAAACTGATCTGCGGCCGTTGACCAAACCCAGCCAGGGAGAACAGGTCCCACATTTCATGCGCCTGCATTTGCATGGCAATCTTGGTGGTGCCTACGTTGCTGGATTTCTGAATGACGCCCTCGACGGTAAGAATACCGTTGGGGTGGGAATCAGAAATGGTTGAGCCGGTGATCGTAATGCGCCCCGGAGTCGTATCGATGATGGTTTGGGGTGTCACACGTCCTGTCTCCAGTCCCAGTCCGATGGTGAAAGGCTTCATGACCGATCCGGGCTCAAACGTATCGGTCAATGCGCGGTTGCGCAACTGCTCACCACTCAGATTTCGCCGTTTGTCCGGACTGTAGCTAGGGTAATTGGCCAGAGCCAACACCTCTCCCGTCACGACGTCGAGTACAACCGCGCTGCCCGCCTTGGCTTTGTGTTCCAACACGGCACTGCGCAACTGCTGATAGGCGAAAAACTGGACTTTGCTGTCAATGCTGAGCTGCAGGTCTTTGCCGTCAGCAGGGGGGATTTGGTCACCCACATCCTCAACCACGCGCCCCATGCGGTCCTTGATCACCCGGCGCGAGCCGCTGCGACCGGACAGTTCCTTGTTGAAGGTCAGCTCGACCCCCTCCTGGCCCTTGTCTTCCACATTGGTGAAACCGACGACGTGGACTGCAGACTCCCCTTCCGGGTATTCACGTTTGTACTCTTTGCGTTCGTAGATACCTTTGACGTTGAGGGCCTTAATCTGACTTGCCACAGCTTCGTCTACCTGCCGCTTGACCCAGACAAAGGTCTTGTCCTCGTCTGCAAATTTCTTTGCCAGTTCTGCGACCGGCATTTCCAGTAACCTGGCCAAGCGCTGTAGCTGATCCTTGTCGATCTCAACGTCTTCGGGAATCGCCCAGATACTGGGTGCGGGTACGCTAGACGCCAATATCAGCCCATTGCGATCCAGAATACGCCCCCGATTCGCGGGCAAGTCCAGGGTACGCGCAAAACGCACTTCGCCCTGGCGTTGAAAGAAGTCATTGGCCACCACCTGGATATAGGCCGCACGTGCTGCCAAACCGCAGAAGGCCAACGCGATGGCACCGACTACCAACTTGCCGCGCCACACTGGCGTGCGGCTGGCCAACAATGGGCTAGAGGTGTATTGAATGCTGCGGCTCATTGGCTCACCTGCTTGGCAGCACTGGCGGCGCGACTGGGAATCGGCTCATTGCCAACGGCAGATGCCGAATAACTGACATAAGCGGTTACTCCGGGCGAGGCCAGACGCATCTGCAATTTTTCCCGGGCCAGCCGCTCAACCCGAGCAGGTGTCGCTTGCGCGCGTTTTTCCACCTGCAAACGCTCACGCTCCGTTTCCAGCCGCGTCGCTTCACTATTGGCCCTGTCCAACTCGGAAAACAAGCGGCGCGAGTCATACTGCACGCCGACCAAGTACAAGGCACTGGCCAGCACGGCGATAAGCAGGACCAGATTGAGTCTGATCATGCTGCGGTCCTCTGCGCTGCACGCATGATGGCGCTGCGCGAGCGGGCGTTGCGACTGACCTCTGCATCGGTCGGTTTGATACGCCCCAGTGACTTGAGCTTCATGACCTTGGGCGCGGCAAATGGTGCGCGACGGTCATACTCATCGCGCGAATGATGGGCGATAAACTGCTTGACGATGCGATCTTCCAGTGAATGGAAGCTGATCACTGCCAACCGCCCACCCGGCTCCAGTACGTGCAGACAAGCCTCTAGCGCCTGTTGCAGCTCTTCAAGCTCGGCGTTGATGAAAATCCGAAAAGCCTGAAATGTGCGCGTTGCAGGGTCCTTGCCCGGCTCGCGGGTTTTGACCTGCTCAGCCACGAGTTGGGCCAACTCGGTGGTGGTTGAAATTGGGCCC
>CAJAVE010000388.1 GCA_903945325.1 uncultured beta proteobacterium
CACCCCCAGTTTGCGCGCCAGCTCCGCCAACCGATTGCTATTGGAACTGGTCGGGCTACCCACCACAATCATGATGTCCACCTGAGGCGACATGATCTTGACGGCGTCCTGCCGGTTTTGGGTGGCGTAACAAATATCTTGCTGTTTGGGTGACTGCACCATGGGGAACCGCGCCAGGACAGCCGCAGAGATATCGGCGGCGTCGTCCACGCTGAGCGTGGTTTGCGTCACCAGCGCCAGCCGGGCGGTCTGGCGAGGTGCGATGCGTGCAACGTCAGCCACGTCCTCGACCAGGTGGATGCTGCCATCGTCAAGCTGCCCCATGGTGCCCTCCACCTCAGGGTGACCCTTGTGGCCGATCATGATGAATTCAAACCCTTCTTTATGCAGCTTGGCCACCTCGACATGCACTTTGCTGACAAGAGGGCAGGTAGCGTCGAAAATCTGGAAACCGCGCGCCTGTGCTTCCAACTGGATCGCACGGCTTACACCATGTGCAGAAAAAACCAGCGTCGCCCCGGTGGGCACGTCGCTCAGCTCTTCAATAAAGATAGCGCCCTTGGCTTTGAGGTCGTTCACCACGTAGGTGTTGTGCACGATCTCGTGGCGCACGTAGATGGGTCGGCCAAACTTTTGCAACGCACGTTCCACGATTTCAATGGCGCGGTCCACACCGGCGCAAAAGCCCCTGGGTTCCGCTAGGAGAATTTCTTGCGTCATAAAACACCGATGATTTGCACTTCAAACGTCACCGGCTGGCCGGCCAGCGGGTGGTTGAAGTCAAACTGCACACCTTTGCCTTCAGCCACTTGCAGCACCACCCCGGCAAACTGGCCCTTGTCATCGGGCGTGGGGAACTGCACCACATCGCCCACTTGATATTGTTCGTTGGGGTCACCCATTTGCGTGAGCACCTTGCGGGCCAGCCACTGTTGCATGGCAGGGTTGCGCTCACCAAATGCTGCCCCGGCGGGCAACTCAAAGGTGCGCCGCGCGCCCTCTTCCAGGCCGATCAGGCAGGACTCTACGGCGGGTGCCAATTCGCCCGTCCCCAAAGTGAGCGTGGCGGGCTTGCCGTCGAAGGTGTTGATCACATCCCCCACAGGGCCACTCAGGCGGTAATGCAGGGTGAGGAAGGAGCCTGGCTGTACACAGGTCACGGTTGCGGTCATAAAGGATCCCCTAGGTGCCGCCCCGGGGGCAAGCATTTATCAAGGTCTTATTGTAGATTTTTGAGCTTCAGGCGCGCCGAAGCCCAGCCGATGCCCGCACCGAGCACATGCGCTTGCCATGCAACCCGCACCCCTGAGGGAAGCCCCGTCATGTCGGACTCAAACCCTGCAGCGTCCAGTATGGCCTTGACTGCCACGACAAGCCCGAGCATGACGAGGACGGCCCGCAGCCCGGGCTTGCGACTCCAGTACGCTGCCCCCGCAACAAAGGCCAACAGCATGACCAGACCGGAAGCGCCCCGGTAGTAGTCCAATTCAGGCGCCACAAGCAACAAGCCAATCGACAGGGCTGGCATTCCAAACACCAGAACCTTGGTGATGAAGCGCGGGCCAAACTCCCTTTGCGCAACCGCTGCGGCGAGTACCAGCGTACTGGTGTCGAGCAACAGCTGCTGGTTTGAAAAGTGCACCCAATGGCCAGTCCACAGTCGCCAGACTTCACCCCCAAGGATGGCTTGCCGGTCGAACGCGAGCCCGCTGACATCAGGCAGTCCGGCCAGGGCCAGGCAAACCAATGCCAGCGAAGTTGCCGTCCATGAAATGCTAAGGCGTGCGTCGCTTTGCATACCCAAAAGCCGCCAGCAAACCAGCCAGCGCCAACATCAACCCGTCCACGCTTCCACCACCGCTGTAGCCCGGCTTGCTTTCGACTTTGAAAGCCACATCCGTTTTGATGCGCTCCTTAAAGCTGTCGAGCTCGGTTTGCAGCTTGGGTATCAAATCGTCCACCGCCTTGTTGTACCCCTCTGTCCGGGCAGCGCGGGCGCGTTCGCTGAACCCTGCCATGCTGGCGCTACCTTTGACCTGGCTGGTGCCGGGCGCCCGGAACAACAACTTGTTCGTACGGACGTCAAACACAGAAGCGTCGACCAAAGTTTGCACATCGTATTGGTCGCCGTGAATGATGTAGGCACCCACAATCGTCCAATACAACACCGACAGCACATTGGTGTCGTTGAATTGAACCTGGTCGTACGACAGTAGCGCAACCACTTCCACGTTGAACATGCGCGCCACTTGCTCCAGATTGGCGAATCCCCCCTTTGGTTGCAGGTAGGTTGTTGGAATGATTTCAATATTGCCAATGAATTCATGTTTGGAAAACGACGCTTTGACACGCTCCAACAGCTTGATTTTTTCGGTCTCAGGCAGGCTGGACGCCAAACCGCTGCCCGGAACAAACGCAACCCCCACCCGCACGGGTGGGCGCAGGTAGGTGACACCCGACTTCAGCGCCGGTGACTCCTTGGCATTGGGGTACAGATAGTCCACCACGCTGCCAACCTGTTTGCTCCCTTTGCCAGACCCCCAGGATGCGCAACCGCAAAGCGCAAGCAGAACAACAACCATGGCGAGGATGAACGTGTTTTTCATAATGACATCAATATTCGCACAGAACCAGCGTCCAAACTGCGCGCAATCAAGAAAAGTCACCCGTTGCGCCTGAAAGACCTTCCTCCCGATGCCCGCCCACGCGAGAAGCTGCTGGCCCGCGGCGCTGCGCCCTGAGTGATGTCGAGTTGCTGGCACTGCTACTGCGCACCGGCATCAAGGGCAAGGGTGTGCTGCAAATGGCAGATGGGCTGCTGCAAATCAAAAATGATAGTGGCTCACGCAATCCTGGCATGGGTTTCGATGGTATTTCAGGCTTATTGCACGCCACTGCCGACGATTTGAAGCAGGTCAAGGGTCTGGGCCCGGCCAAGCGTGCCGAGCTGGTTGCCGTGCTGGAGCTGGCCCGCCGTGCCATGGCTCAGCAACTCAAAGAGCGCACCGTGTTTGCCGACCCCGACACCATCAAACACTACCTGAAGCTACACCTGGCTGCCAAGCACCATGAAGTGTTTGCCGTGCTGTTTCTGGACGCACAAAACCGCCTGCTGGCCATGGAAGAGATGTTTCGTGGCACGCTGACGCAGCTCAGTGTTACTTTATTGCGAAAATATTTTGGCTGGTTTCGGCATTTCACAGCTACCCAGTCCGAGAGCCAACTTTGGTCGCGGACTCCTTCGTGCCCATAGTAGTCAACCGCGCCTGCAAGTTGTGGGTCGGGAGTTTCGCGCAAGGATTCATAAAATTTGACGCCGCGGATGTCTCTTGTGGGCGGAAACCGACTATGCCGGCGCTCCGAAGCAGTCACACAAGTAGCAGTAACGAATCTAGCTAAGCGGCCTTCCGTTGTCGCTCCGCTTAAGCATTTCAAACTTGCTCTTGACTACGAAAATAGCCAACGAGCGCGTTTGCATGACCATGTCCCATCTTGTGCTCATTCTTTAGCCACGCAACCATTTCCATGTGTTTGAGAGTTTTTTGGGATTTCAAGAGACCGAACCAGTGGCTCACAGGAAAACCATAAGTCTTTTCAATCGAAGGGAAGTACGAAGCCGGACCTCTAACTTTCTTTTCTTCAGACATGCGTCACTCCTTATTCAGGCTGGGTTTGCAGCAGCAAAGTGTGCCATCTGGTCGGCATATGCCTTTACAAATGAAGGGCGTGCTAAGGCGCGGGCAACATAGTCGCGACACGCGGGGAAACTGGCGAGTCCCTCGAATCGATTGACCAGACGTAGAACATCGGCCATCAGTATGTCGGCTACGGAAAAGTTACCTGCCAGCCATTCGCATCGCGCTAAAACGGGCTCTAAGTGCTTGAGTCTTGACACCATAAGAAAGTCATCCAGGCGCTTCCATTCAGGTGTATCGCGCTTGAAACCAGACGCCTGAAAAATGAACCATGGCAAGCTCGCTGCCTCAACGGAATTGAGCGCAGCAAACAACCATTGAATCACTTCGCCGCGACCGCTTGCATTCGTAGGCATCAATGCATTGCTCTGTTCGCCAAGATGAAGCAAGATCGCGCCGCTTTCAAAGATGGAGATATCCCCATCAGTCAACCACGGCACTTGCCCAAAAGGCTGGTGCAGATAGTGCTCTGCACTCCGGTGTTGAAAAGACACACTTTTAACGCGATAGGGCAGACCGGCTTCCTCCAATGCCCAACGCATGCGGATGTCACGCACATAACCGCGTGGAAACTCTGGAACCCAGTCAAAGGTATTGATCGTTAGATCATTCATGCAAGTTCTCCAAGGAAAGCATCCAATTTGTCAAGGAAACCACGCCAACCAGCTTCATGAATTGCACCACTCTCATGCGGTGCGCATAGGCCCAACACAACGGTAGGTATTGAGATGTAGACCTGTGGTTGTGCCCTGGGAGCTGACCAGTGCGAGTTCGCACGGAGCAGCGTCTTCCGCAAAAAAGCGCAGGCCCCGGCCCAGCAAGACCGGATAGACGATCAGCACCAGTTCGTCTACTAGGCCTTGCCGCATCAGTTCAGCGGCCAGCTTGGCACTGCCCCAGACGATGAGGTCGGGCCCACCCTGCGCTTTGAGATTGCGTATGCCAGCTATCACTTCGTCGCCCAGTGGGCCCACGGGTCCCCAGGTCAGGCTATCCGGTCGATGGGTCGCTACGTATTTGGTAGCCGCATTCAGCCGGTCTGCCATGGGGAAGTTGCCCGCTTGGGGCCAATAGCCAGCCCAAAGGTCGTACGTGTTGCGGCCGAGCAGCAGGTCAAAGCTTGGGCCTTGGGCCTCCAGCACCATGGCCGCACCTTCAGGGCTTCGATACGGAGCCGTCCATCCGCCATGCGCAAACTCGGCGCTGTATTCGCCGCGGTCGCCGGGCGAGATCACTCCGTCCAGCGATACATGTTCGAAGATCCTGATCTTCCTCATGGCGTATTCAACCTGCAGGAATGGTCGGTTCTACCAGCAAAGCCAATAGGCTCAGCGACTCTTGCCATCCCAGGTAGCACATCTCGGGCGCAATGACATCCGGCACACCTTCCTGCAGGATATGTAGCTCGGTGCCGCACAACACGGGTTTGAATGTGATGGTGACCATCAACTCGCCGGGAAGGTTGGGGTCGTCAAACACATCGGTGTTGCGGATGCGTTCATTGGGCACCAGTTCCAGGTACGTGCCACCAAAGGAATGACTTTGCCCCGCCGAGAAATTGGTAAACGACATGCGGTACTTGCCGCCCACGCGGGCATCGAGCTCCAGCACTTTGGCGGTAAAGCCATGCGGAGGCATCCACTTGACCAAGGCGTCGGCATCGAGAAATGCACGATACACCCGCTCAGGCGGGGCACGAAGTACGCGGTGCAGTTGAATGGTGTTGGGCATGGCTCGTCTCCAGGAGGGTGATATTGATACTGCGCTTACACGTCAAGGATGGTCTGAAACCCGCCGTAGATCAGGCGCTTGCCGTCAAAAGGCATGGGGTTGGCGTCCGGCGCCATACGCGGGTCAGCCATGAGTTTCTTCCAACCTTCGTCGCGCACGTCACGCGAGGGCCACACCACCCAGGAAAACACAACGGCTTCGTGTTCTTCCTTTTTGACTGCCATGGGGAATGAGGTGAGTTTTCCGTCGGGAACGTCATCACCCCAGCACTCCACCACCTGCAGGGCTCCGAATTCCTTGAAGAGTGGCGCGGCCAATGCCGCATGCTTGATGTATTTTTGCTTGTTCTCAGTTGGCACTGCGGCCACGAATCCGTCAACGTACGTCATGGGTATCTCCTTGTGGTGGTGTGAATGACTGAAATCCAGCAACGTCCAGCTCCCGCACGGGTCGCACCTCGACGCTGCCGTGCTGTACCGGCGGAATCTTGGCCGCCAGGCGGATGGCCTCGTTGAGGTCGTTGGCCTCTAACAAATAGAAGCCCGCGAGTTGTTCTTTGGTTTCGGCAAAGGGGCCATCCACCATGGACAACTGGCCATTGCGTATGCGCAGGGTGGTGGCGGTTTCGACCGGATGCAAGGGTTCTGCCGCCAGCAGATGCCCACCCATTTGCAGGCCCTTCGCGGCTTCAAAAAAAACTTCGTCCGCGCAGGCGTTCCATTTTTCTTTGGACAGATAGACCAGGCACAGATACTTCATTGCGACTTCCTTGGTGAAATTTACTAATGGCCTTACTGCGCAGCTACGGCATCTACCGGTGCAGCCATTGAAAAGCCGGATACCAGGGTCAGCACGACCCAAGCTGTTTTCAGAGGGAAACTGGTCATTGGGATGTCTCTACATGCTTGGCAAATTTATTGAGAATGGATTGCCACCCGGATCGCTGCTGCTCCACCGGATGTTCACTTTCTGCCTCAAAAGTGGAGCGCACGGTAACGCCATCGGCACCGTCCACAAATTCGACTATTCCGGCCCGGTCTCCAAACGCGTATTCGATGCGTTGATGCGGCACGACTTTGGTGTACGTGCCTGCAAAATCAAAGCCAAAACTACCGTCCTTGGCCTCCATGCGGGAAGAAAACGCGCCGCCCTCGCGCAGATCGACACTGGATTTTGTGGTGTGCCAGTCGTCAGAAGCGGCATTCCACTGGACGATGTCGTCCGGTGTGGTGTAGGCGGCCCACACCTTGGATATAGGCGCTTGGATGCGCGTTTCAACCGTGATTTGCATAGGGATCCTTGAGGTTAGGTGCCTGCTGGGCGGCAGGTTGAAACAAACTAGTCGATCAAGCCAAGGCTATTTCGACAACCATAGAGAAATATATTCCGCTCAGCTTTCAATTTCTGAAAGTCGCCGCTCGAGGAACCGGCGCTCGGGCTCCAACTGCGTCAGCGCCAGTGCGGCTTGGTACGCGGCACGCGCCTCCTCCCAGCGGTGCAGGCGCCGGCACATGTCGGCACGCGCCGCGTGGGCAAGGTGGTAGTCCTGCATAGGGGCGTACTTGAGAATGTCATCCACAAGCGCTATACCCCGCTCGCACCCCACGTGCATGGCTACGGCCACCGCCCGGTTGAGTGCCACCACGGGGGTGGGCTGAATGCGCAGAAGTTCATCGTAGAGGCCGACAATCTGCCCCCAATCGGTCTGGTCGGCAGAGGGGGCCTCAGCATGCACTGCAGAAATCGCGGCCTGCAACGCGTAGGGACCAATGCCGGGCATTTGCAGGGCTTGTTCCACCCGGGCACATCCCTCTGCAATCAGGCTGGTATCCCAGAGCGTGCGGTCTTGTTCTTCAAGAGGTATCAGACGGCCGACACCGTCGGTTCGAGCGGCGCGGCGTGATTCGTGTAGCAACATGAGCGCCAGCAGCGCATGGACTTCAGATAACGGAGGGGGCGGCAACACTTCAGCGATCAGCCGGGTCAATCGAATAGCCTCATGCGACAAATCTGCGCGCGTAACCAGCGCACCCGACGAAGGCGAATACCCTTCATTGAAAACAAGATAGAGCACCTGCAACACACTAGCGAGGCGCTGGGGCATTTCGTCGGCCTCGGGCACGCGGTACGGGATTTTGGCATCCCGGATCTTGGCTTTGGCGCGCACGATGCGCTGCGCCAAAGTCGGTGCCGGTGTCAGGTAGGCGCGGGCGATTTCCTCGGTGGTGAGCCCGCATACCTCTCGCAAGGTGAGTGCCACTTGAGCATCTGGCGCTAGCGCGGGGTGGCAACAGGTAAAGATGAGGCGCAGCGTGTCATCTTCCAGCGCAACGCAGTTTTCCAGGGGGTCTGTCGCACCGGCAATTGATGCCACATACTCGACCACGGTTTCGGTCGAGGTGAAGCGCGCTTGCCTGCGGATGGTATCGATGGCCTTGAAGCGTCCGGTGGATACCAGCCAAGCCGATGGGTTTTCTGGCACCCCATGCTGGGGCCATTGCTCCAGTGCCGCCCGAAAGGCGTCGTGTAAAGCCTCTTCGGCCAGGTCAAAGTCACCGAGAAGCCGCACCAGCGTCGCAAAGACCCGCCGCGCATCGCGGCGGTACACCTGGTCAATCTCCTGAAGGACGGTGGGCGCACTCATGGCACGAGAATAACGCAAGCCATTCATACGATTGTTTGGCGAAGTTTGGCATTGCCCAAGTCACATCTCAGCAGCGCGAAGCCGCGCCATGGCATGACCGAGCTGGAAGGCGACAGCCAATACTCCGGGCAGCAGACATCCAAGTCTTGAGATTCGGCGTTCTGCGTTTGCGGGATTAGTCCTCGCGGTGCTCTCGCAGCGTTGCCGCTAGTCTGGGATGTGCTTCCAGTTGAAGGATGGTCTCGTAGAAACTCGGCCGTTCGGTCCGGAGATGCTGCCGGGTACCGGACCATTGCGAGACAACAACAGCGAGGAAAGCGAGTGCGCCGGGTTCAGAGGCTCTTAACTTCATTCCGAAGATATCGGAGAAGACGTTCCACTTTTGGTGAAGTTGAGCACGCGCCGCATCTCGAACCTTGGTCTGTGCTGGTGTGGTCGCGGCGGTGGTCCACTGTTCCGGGAAGTCACTCACAGAGACAGCCGAGTAGCAGTTCGCGGCGATGTAAACCAACCCCCGAATGTCCATGGCGCGCGCGGTAGATATTGTCGGTAGTAGTCCAGACGCCGGGTGCTCCAAGCCGAGGTGGATAAGTATGGCGGCGCTCTCGGTCAATATGGTGCCGTCCTCAAGGCGCAGGGTCGGAATTTGACCTAGAGGATTCATCTCAAGAAGTTGCTCGAGGGCCGAGTCCTCCTCCCAGGATGACGCTCGCACCAGTTGGTATTCGACTGAGGCTGTGCGAAGTGCCATCTCTACAGCGGCAGAGCCAGAACCACGTGATCCAAAGAGTGTGAGAGGCATTGGGTGAGGCCTAGCGAATTAAGTTTCAGAGAACTCGCGGAATCGTATCAAACCAGCCAGTGCCACTAAAGTTCCAGAAATTCAGACCGACGACCTGGACGGCAATAAACACAGCATTGGAGCCAATCCGGACTACCGATGCGAGCCGCGCTTTGAATCCACGGGTAGACGCTGAGTTTTTGCCAAATTCTGTCGTCAGTGAGCAAGAGTCCCAGGGGAATTGTTGAACTCTTCAAAGTGCCGATAAACTGACCTCGATTCCAAAGCCCAAAACCTGTCTCTGCCCGACCTCATTCCCATGCCCATCAAAGACATCCCCGCCGAGGCACGCCCGCGCGAGAAGCTGCTCTCCCGC
>CAJAVE010000389.1 GCA_903945325.1 uncultured beta proteobacterium
GACTTGAAGCACGTGCCAGCAGCAGGCGATTCACAGCGCGATCTGGTCGCCGCCGTGGCGGCCGGGTGTGATCCCCATCTGGTGTTGACTGGCAAAGCGTTGGCCCTGCAGGGTCGCGCCTTGCCCGAGGGATTTCCGGCTCACACGGTGGTTCATCAGGACCTGGGGGCCTTCGCGGAATATCTGGTGGGACAAGACGGTCGACCATCGCAGGCTGCGATCCTGTAACGCTATCTTTTGAGTAGCGGTGTACTAAAAAATTACGGGGGCTAGACGCCTTTTTTGCCAAATATGTTCTTTGTTCGTTCCGTTCTGCACATGGCGTGGATGGCGCTTACCGTCGTGCCCTACACCCTGGCCATTGTGCTGGGGGCGTTGTTCGGCATGTCGCGTGCGCGGCGTTACCGTATTGCCTCCGCGTGGTTGGGTCTGAGCAGCCTGGCCAGTGCACGGGCGATCCTGGGCATCGAGACGCGCATCACGGGTATGGACAACCTGCCAGTCGGCGCTGTCACACCCGCGGTGCTACTGGTCAAGCACCAGTCCACCTTTGAGACTTTTGTGATGCCGGCCATCATGCCGCACCCGCTGGCGTATGTGTTCAAGAAGGAACTGCTGTATGTGCCCTTCTTCGGCTGGTCCATTGGCCTGCTGGACATGATCCACATCGACCGCAGCCTGCGCACCCAGGCCTTCAAAAGGGTCGTGGCACAGGGTAAGGAGCGGCTGGCCCAGGGCATCTGGATCATCATGTTTCCTGAGGGCACGCGCATTGAACGTGGACAAAAGGGCGTCTACGAGACCAGCGGCACACGGCTGGCGGTGCAGACCGGGGCGCCTGTGATTCCGATTGCGGTGACGTCGGCAAAGTGCTGGCCGCGCAAGGCTTTCGTCAAGACGCCGGGCATTGTCGATATCTCCATCGGCAAACCCATTCCCAGCGTGGGCCGGCACCACAAAGAGCTGATGCAGGAAGTAGAAGACTGGATCGAAGCTGAAATGCGACGCCTGGACCCCGAGGCGTACCGGTAGTCATCAGCAGTGAACTCGGCGACCATTGTGCGGGCATTTTTTCAATACACTTTGGATCTATTTGGGCCTATAGACCCCGTGGATACTGCGCAAGTAGCTCCTGAAATTATAGCAATTGCCACGCCTGGAGTACCCCATGGTTTGGCCCAACCCCTGCGACAGGCCATCGCACCAGCCGCTTTTGCGCACCCGCGTGCCAACCGTGAGTTGCGTTTGGGTGATGCAATGGTGGCCTACCTATTTCAGCGGGCCAAACGGCGCACCATCGGCTTTGTCGTTGGCCCGGACGGCTTGATCGTGCGTGCGCCCAAGTGGACACCGGTCGGCGAAGTAGAAGCTGCCCTGCGTGAAAAAGCGCAGTGGATCACCCGCAAGCTCGGCGAGTCGCGTGAACGCCAGACCCGCCAGCATGAGGCCCGCATCGCGTGGTGCGATGGCGTGGTGCTACCGCTTTTGGGCGAGCCCTTGCGCGTGGTGCTGGACCCCGGTCATCGATTTGGTGCGGTGGGCGCCAGCCTGCAGGACGATGTGAGCAACCCTGTTGGACGCGTTTTACGCGTAGGCCTGCCCACCGGCGCTTCGCCCGAGCAAATTTGCGACGCCGTCCAGGCCTGGCTGATGCGACATGCACGGGAGCACTTCAGGCAACGCCTGGACCACTTTGCCCCTTTGCTACAAGTGCAATGGCACAAGCTCAGTCTCAGCTCTGCTGGCACCCGCTGGGGCAGTGCGCGTATCGATGGCTCCATCCGGTTGAACTGGCGTCTCATCCATTTCCGCCCCGCCGTGATCGACTATGTGGTGGCCCATGAACTCAGCCACCTGAGAGTCATGGACCACAGTGCGCGTTTTTGGGACACCGTGCGCACGGTGGTACCCGATTACGCCGAGTTGCGTGGCCAACTCAAGGACGATTCGATCCCGAAGTGGTAGAGGCGGGCTTCACCGCCTCAGGGCAAGTCCACTTCACCAAACCGATACACCCCATCCGCATCCAGCGTGCGCTGCAATTTGCCCGCAAACCACAAGGCGTGCAGGTGGGCGATGGATTCACCCATGGCAAAGGTGGTCTGGTGCATGTCCATCGCGCGGCCGAACAGCACTGGCAGGATGTCGGCTGCGCTGCAGGCGCGCTCGCTACAGGCCTCCATCACATCGGCAAGGCGGTCGCGGTGGTGGTCGTGCAACTGTTGAATCCGGGTGTGCATGCCGGTAAAGGGCTTGCCGTGTGATGGCAAAACCAGCGTGTCCTCGGGGAGCGCCAAAAATTTGTCAATGGAACCGAGGAACTGCGCCAGCGCGTTGGACTCGGGTTCCTGCTCGTAGACGCTGACGTTGGTGGAGATGCGTGGCAGCATCATGTCGCCACCCATCAATACGTTCAGTTCTGCGCAGTAGAGCGCGATGTGCTCCGGCGCATGTCCGTAGCCGCTGATGCAACGCCAGGGTCGGCCACCAATGGTCAGCACGTCGCCGTCCATCATGCGGCGGTATTGCGGGGGAACCGATGGCACCAGAGACGGAAAATAGCCGGTGCGCGCCTTGATGGCTGTCATCGCCTCGGGGCTGTTGAGCCCGTGTGACGCAAAAAATTCAGCAGCCCGATCGCCACCAAAGCCAGTCGGTCCCAGGCAACCCAGGCGGGCCACGTTGTAATCGGTCGCGCTGATCCACAGCCGAACATTCCAGCGCTCGCATAACCAGTGCGCCAGGCCAATGTGGTCGGGGTGCATGTGCGTGACAATGACTCGCAATATGGGCAAGCCTTCAAGCTCGTTGGCAAAAACGCTTTCCCATTGCGCCTTGGCTTCATCACGGTGGATGCAGCAGTCCACGATGCTCCAGCCCTGCACGCCATCCATGCTGTCCCGCAGCAGCCACAGGTTGATGTGGTTGAGTGCGAAGGGCAGCGACATCCGGATCCATTTGACGCCCGAAGTCACTTCGAGTGCTCCGCCAGTAGGGGCCAGGGTGTCGCCCAGCGGATAGTGGAGCTGCATTTCCAGTTCGTTCATGGCCGGGTCTTTTTATTACATAATTGACGTTTACGTAAACGTCAACAAAAAAGGGCATTCTAGGCGGCGACATTCGGATGTGCTGTCTCCCTTGTTCGCACCATCTTCATGAGTATTACCTACAGCATTGGCGATCTGGCGCGCGAGTTTGACCTGACCACGCGTGCCATCCGCTTCTATGAAGACCTGGGGTTGCTGGAGCCGCAGCGCACCGGGCCTGGCGGTCGCAGCCGCCTCTACAGCGGGCGCGACCGCACGCGGCTCAAGCTGACGTTGCGGGCCAAGCGGTTGGGTCTTTCGCTGACCGAGGCCAAGGAAATCATCGAGATGTACGACAGCCCGCGCGACACCGGTGCGCAGCTGAAGAAGTTTCTGGATGTGCTGGCCCTGCACCGCAAGCAACTGGAATCCCAAATGACTGACCTTCAGGCCAATCTGGACGAGCTCAAGACCCACGAGAGAGAAGCCCGCGCGTTGCTGGCCAAAACCCTGAAACCCGCCAAAACCGTCAAGCCCGCCAAGGCATGACGCACGATTGACCCGCTCAAACCTATCCATTCAAACGAAACAAGGAAAATTCCATGAACAACCTGCCCGGCCTCAACTTCCAACTCGGAGAAGACATCGACGCGTTGCGCGACGCAGTGCGCGAATTTGCCCAAGCCGAAATCGCCCCCCGCGCCGCTGAAATCGACAAGACCGACCAGTTTCCCATGGACCTGTGGCAGAAGATGGGGAGCTTAGGCGTGCTCGGCATCACCGTGGGCGAGGAATACGGCGGCGCCAACATGGGCTACCTGGCGCACATGATTGCGATGGAAGAAATCTCGCGTGCCAGCGCCTCGGTGGGCCTGAGCTATGGTGCGCACAGCAACCTGTGTGTCAACCAGATCAAGCGCAACGGCACCGATGCCCAGCGCGCCAAGTACCTGCCCAAGCTGATCAGCGGCGAGCATGTCGGTGCCCTGGCCATGAGCGAGCCGGGGGCCGGCTCAGACGTCCTCTCCATGAAGCTCAAGGCCGAGGACAAGGGCGGTTACTACCTGCTCAACGGCAACAAGATGTGGATCACCAATGGGCCGGATGCCGATACGCTGGTGGTTTACGCCAAGAGCGAGCCCGAACTCGGCGCCCGCGGCGTCACCGCCTTCCTGATCGAGAAAGGCATGCCAGGTTTCTCCATCGCGCAGAAGCTTGACAAGCTGGGCATGCGCGGCAGCCACACGGGTGAGCTGGTGTTCAACAATGTTGAGGTTCCGCACTCCAATGTGCTGGGCCAGGTGAATGGCGGCGCCAAGGTGCTGATGAGCGGTCTTGACTACGAGCGCGCGGTGCTGACCGGCGGCCCGCTGGGCATCATGCAATCGGTGATGGACAACGTCATCCCCTACATCCACGACCGCAAGCAGTTTGGCCAGAGCATTGGCGAATTCCAGCTGATCCAGGGCAAGGTGGCTGACATGTACACCGTGTTGCAGGCCGGCCGTGCCTTTGCCTACACCGTGGCCAAGAACCTGGACCTTCTGGGCGTGGAGCATGTGCGCCAGGTGCGCAAGGACTGCGCCTCCGTGATTTTGTGGACTGCCGAAAAGGCGACCTGGATGGCCGGCGAAGGCGTGCAGATTTTCGGCGGCAATGGCTACATCAACGAATACCCGCTGGGACGACTCTGGCGCGATGCCAAGCTTTACGAGATTGGCGCCGGCACCAGTGAGATTCGCCGCATGCTGATAGGTCGCGAGTTGTTCGCCGAGACCATGTAAGTCAGACGGCCTGGCGCGCCGGGGAGCTTGGGCGCCACAGCGCTTTGCTCCGTGGTCGTGCCTCAGCCAGAGGCTACGGCTCTTCAATCCGTCCAAGCCTGCGCTGGCAGGCTCGGAGCCGCGGATTTCAGCCCCGCCCGCTGCGCGGGCTCCTCCTTGACCTGCGCAAAACGCTGTGGCGCCCAAGCTCTAGCGCTGCGGCGGCAGGATTTTGTTGTGAGACTGTGCGTGGCTGGCGGTCTGGTACGCCGCCAGCAGTTGCTGGTTGAGCTGCTCAGCAAGTGCAGCGGATAGCCCTGGTGACTGGCCCAGCGACCGGTCCAGGTTGTGGGATACCCAGCCTGCGCTGGTAATCCAGTCCAGTTCACTGCCACGCACACCCAGACTGGCGCGCGCCTCCATGCGGCTGCCGTCCAGCAAGGACCGGCCCATGCCGGCATAGGGCGTTTGCCAACCGCACACATCAATTAGCGTGGGCAGGATGTCAAACTGGCTGCCAATGCGCGCGTCCATGCCCGGTTGGATGCCGGGCCCGACGATCAGCAGCGGGACGTTGTAGAGGTTGGGAATGTGGCCGCTGTTACTGACAAACTCGTCGGCATGGTCGGCTACCAGCACAAAAATCGTGTTGTCGTAGTAGCCCGCCTTTTTGGCCGCAGCAATGAGTTCCCCCAGCGCCCAATCGGCGTAGTAGAGGGTATTGAGAAACAACTCCTTGTTGCTCTTGCCCTTGAACTTCTCGAAGCGGGCATCCGGTATCAGCCACGGCGTGTGGGTGGTGGAGGTGAAGACAAAGCCCAGAAACGGTTGGCGTGCTGCCGCAAACAACTGGTGTGCGGCCTGCAAGGTGTTGTGGTCCCAGGTGCCCCAGGTGGCGGGCGGTTTGGGTGTTTCATGCAGGTTGGCAATATCTTCCGCACCCCGGTAGGTGCCAAAACCGGCGCGGGCCGAGATGGCGTCAAACCGCAGCGACCCTCGCTCGCTGCTCTGCAGGAAGAAGGTTTCATACCCTTGCGAGCGTGCCAGTTCGCCCATGAAGCTTTGGCGGTTCTGCTCAATGCCTTCACCCAGGAAAGGCATGCCGGGAAAGGTCGGCTGGCTCGCCAGTATGGCCTCCGCCCCCTGGATGGAGCGCTGTCCGTTGGCGTAAAAGCGGTTGTAGAGCCGCCCGGTGCGCGCCAGTGCGTCGAAGTTGGGCGTCACACCCAGTGGAGCTTCGTTCTTGGCCATGCGCAGCGCGTCAATGTGTTGCGCCCCCCAACTTTCCAGCATCAATACCACGACATTGGGCTTGTTGGCATGGGCGGCAGGCATGTCGTTGCGGTACAGCGGGTAGTCCGGGTCCGGGAAAACTGTTCCATCGCCTGCCAGAACGCCCTGCACCAGGGCACGGGCCTGCGCAGCGGGCATGAACTCGCGTAAAGCAGGCGGGTCTTCCAGCAGCGCGCGTGACACGGCAAATGCGCCATTCAGTGCCAGGTAGCCCTGAGCAGGCGTGTTGGAGAAAAAAGCCTCGCCCACGCTCAGGGGCTTGCCGTCAATGCCGCCGCGAGCGACGACCAGCATGCCAAAAAACAGGAATGGAAGGGCTAGCAGGCGCAACCAGGGTGACCGCGGCGGCAAAGGTAAGGCGACCAGGGCTTTATGCCACAGCCATGCCAGGGCCACGGCGCCTATACCAAACAAAACAAGTGCAGTGGCGTATTGACGCAGCACCACGCCCACCATGGAGTCCATGTCGTTGGCCAGAATGTTGATTTCTGACCCCACATGACGGTGCACATTGCCAAAGTAGAGGGTGTCGCCCACCATCATGAAGATGAAAAGCAACCACGCCAGGTAGATGACCCATTGCCAGCCGCGTTGCCAGTAGCGGTGTTGGCTCCAGCCAAAGGGCAGCAGCACCAGGATCAGGGGCAGGCCGATCATGACCACGGCCATTGACACGTCAAAGCGCAGTCCGACCAAAAAAGCAGTCGCCACCTGCGCAGCGCTCAAGCCCTGAAAGTCTGCCGGGTAAGCCACATACAGTGCGAGGCGAACCAGGGTGGCCGGCAGCATAAACAGCACCAGCATGCGGAGCGCGCGCAAAAAGGGTTGCGCAAACCCGGCAGAATTGCGGGTAGCGAGGGTGTTGGGTAAGCTGGGCATGGTAAAAACAGTTGGCAGGCGAGTCTACCGAACCTTGCGAGCCTTCACATAACCCACAGCCATCACGGCGAGAATCATGTCAGCCAAACTTAGCGATCTTTTTGCCCACAACCGTGCCTGGGCTGCTGCTATGGAAGCAGAGCGACCCGGGTTTTTTACCAATCTGAAGAGCCAGCAAAAGCCGCGCTACATGTGGATTGGCTGCTCCGACAGTCGCGTGCCCGCCAACCAGATCACCGGGCTGGAGCCCGGCGAGGTGTTCGTGCACCGCAATGTGGCGAATGTGGTGGTGCATTCGGACCTCAACGCACTGTCCACCATCCAGTTCGCGGTGGAGCGCCTGAAAGTGGCGCACGTCATGGTGGTGGGCCACTACGGCTGCTCGGGTGTGCAGGCTGCCTTGGAGGGCGCACGCATCGGTCTGGCGGACAACTGGTTGCGCCACATTCAGGACGTGCGCGACCGCCACCGCGATGTGCTGGAACTGATTCCCGAGCATGGCCGTGCTGACGCGCTGTGCGAGCTCAACGTCATCGAGCAAGTGGTCAATGTCGCACAGACCACGGTGCTCAAGGATGCATGGGCGCGCGGGCAGGATGTGACCTTGCACGGCTGGGTGTACGGTTTGCATGATGGGCTACTGCAGGATTTGCACATGACCGTGAGCGGCACCGATGATCTGGATGCGCTGTACCGTGAGGCGCTTTCTGGCGTGCGTTTGATACCCCGTCACTGAAATCATGTGACGAAATAGGGCGATAGCCCTCGTAGAATATGCGCAAGCAGCTATCAATAGCGTAGCAAATATGTTCCCCTCCCGCCTGGACTCCTCGGTTGCCTACGACATCGCCCGGGCGATGATGGACGGCTTCAACCGCCACTACCAGCTGTTTCGCACCGAGTCGGCCAGGGCCAAGCACCGCTTCGAGACCGCCGACTGGCACGGGCAGCAGCGATCACAGCGTGAACGCATCGAGTTTTACGATTTGCGCGTCAAGGAGTGTTCCAGGCGGCTGGAGCGCGAATTCAAGGCGGGTGAGCAGAGCATGGACATCTGGCAGCAGATCAAGCTGCACTACATCGGCTTGTTGGTGAACCACCACCAGCCGGAACTGGCGGAGACCTTTTTCAACTCGGTCACCACCAAGATCCTGCACCGCAGTTACTTCCAGAACGACTTCATCTTTGTGCGCCCGGCCGTCAGCACCGAATACATCGAAAACGACGAATCCGAGAAGCGACCCACCTACCGCTCGTACTACCCCACGCGGGACACCCTGCAGAGTGTGCTGGTCAGCATGGTTCAGGACTTTGATTTGCAGCGCCCGTTTGACTATCTGGAGCACTATTGCGGCCTGGTGCAGCAGGCCATGATGTCGCGCCTGGGTGTTGCCACATTGCGCGCCAACTTCCAGATCCAGGTGCTTACGGGGCTGTTCTTCCGCAACAAGGGCTGCTACATCGTGGGCAAGCTGATCAACGGCTTCACTGAATACCCGTTTGCGCTGCCCATCTTGCACACCAAGTCACCCGCCGAA
>CAJAVE010000390.1 GCA_903945325.1 uncultured beta proteobacterium
CCCATGCCCACCAGCACAGCGGTGCGCTCGCGTGGCAGGGTGATGCCCTGCGCCGCCTCGCGGGCAGCTTCAAGCACCAGCGTTTGTTGTGCCAACGACTGTTGCAAATCATTGGGCGGAAAACGCAAGCCCGTCAAAGCGACATCCACCTTTTGGCGGGCTGCCACATCGGCCTGGCCTGTGAACACACTGCGGGCCAAGTCAGACGCACTGTCGCCTGGGCCCACGCGCGCACCGATGCCCACAATGGCCACCACGGCGGGCGGCAAAGATGCCGAAGATGTCAACATGGGGCTGGCAAAGTGGCGTGCTGCGCTCTGTGTTTCTGCCAGTGATTCGACAATCAAATGGGCGTTGTTGCCGCCAAACCCAAAGGCGCTGATGCCTGCGCGTTGGGGTCCGGTCCAGGCCTCGGTTTGGTGCAGCAGCCTGAACGGCGTGCCGGTCAAAGCCTCGTTGGGTTGGTCGACATGCAGGGTTGGCGGCTTTTGGCCGTGGGCCATGGCCGCCAGCACCTTGATCAGCCCTGCCACACCGGCAGCGGTGATCAGGTGCCCCAGATTGGATTTGAGCGATCCAATCGGCACGTTTGCACACCCGGCAAACACCCGCGCCATGCTGCGCAACTCGGTCGCATCGCCAATTGGCGTGCCGGTGGCGTGGCATTCCAGCAGGCCAATATCCGCAGGGCTCAGATTAGCTTGCGCGTAAGCCAGCCGCAGCGCGCGCTCCTGGCCTTCTTCAGACGGTGCCAGCAACCCACGGCCACGCCCGTCATTGGACAAGCCCACACCGCGAATCACGCCCAACACGTTGCGGCCAGCGGCCAGTGCGTCAGACAGACGCTCCAACACCACAAAGCCCGCTCCCTCGGCGGGCACCAGCCCATCTGCGTCGCGGTGAAACGGGCGGCTCTGGCCGGTTTTGCTCAAGGCCGACAAGGCACAAAACCCAACGTGGATAAACAGGTCATCGGCCTGGTTCACGGCACCCGCCACCATCAGGTCGGCGGTGCGGTCGTGCAAGCGGTCACAGGCCAGTTTGATGGCGTAAAGCGACGAGGCACAGGCGGCGTCCAGCGCAAAAGCACCGCCACCCAGACCCAACGCACGGGCCGTCAGGTGCGCAGGCAGGCCCGAGTTAAAACGGTTCTTGGGGTGCGGCCGGGGCGTGTCGCCCAACCACACACTCTGCGCAAACTGCGCCATGGCCACCGAAGGAAACGACAGGTTGCCCAGCACCAGGCCAGTGGTGTTGGACGGCCCCTCGCACCCGGCGCTGCGCAAGGCATCACGCACGCCTTGCACGGTGAGTTGAAACAGCGGGTCCAGCGCACGCAATTCGTCGGCCGGCACAGCCAGGCCGGTGGCCTCAAACCGGAATCCGCTGACGTAGCCGCCCACGTCTGACCAGGTGCGGTCAGCCGACTGACCAACGCTGCCCATGACGCTGTCACGCGGCAGGCCCCAGCGCCCGGCGGGCACGCTGGCAATGCTGCTTGTGCCCGCCAGCACATTGGCCCAGAGCGCCTGGGGGTTGAGCGCACCGGGAAGTGTGCAGGACTGGCCGACGATGGCAATCGGCTCGAAACCCATCGGGCTGCGCTTCATCAGGCGGCGTGCGCTGGGGTGGTTTGGGCCTCGCCGGGGCGCAGGACGGTTTCAACCCCGATCAGCTCGGCCAGCAGCTGACCGCTGGCGTCGACAAATGCAATGTCACACACCGTGCGGGCCTCATGAATCTTGCGGCCATGCACCACACCCGTTACCGGCCCTGATGCCAAGCCGCTGCGGTAGCTGCGGTACTCCCCCAGTGCCATGGGCAGCACCGCGCCACCCAGCACCTGGCGCGACCAGAGCAGTGCCAGTTGCAATCCACCGTCCAACGAGGCCACATCGCTGCACCAAGCATCAAGTGGCCAGCCAGCCTGGTGAGTACCCGCCAGTGTGCCCACAATGCCATCGCGTGACACACCCTGCACTGCCTGAATCACCTGGAAGCTGGGCCCATGAAATAACACATGGCCGTCATACACCGCAGGCTGCGTCCAGGCTTGCAGCGCAGGCGGCGCGGCCATTGCCGGTGCCGCAACCGGCGCTTCGGTCATGCTGACGGTGGCGCTGTAATGCAGCACCTTGTTTTTGCCACGCAACTCGACACCAATTTCAGCGCCCGATCCATTGGAGAGCAGGTGCGCACTGACCACAAAGCGGTCACCCGCGCCAGCAAAATTCTCCAGCTTGATGCCGCGCAATACCTTGACCTGCTTGACCGCCGAGGCCACCAGATCCGGGCGGCAAGCTTGTGCTGCCCGCATGAACCACTCCACCGCAAGCACCATGGGCAACACCGGTGTTCCGGCAATGTTGTGGTCCGCCAGGTAGGGGTGTGAGGCCTGATTGACCAACACTTCAACCGTGGCCTGCGGTGTCACACTGGCCCCCAGCGCGCCGTCGCCGTGGGCACCACCGATGACGATCTGCGTCGCATCGCTGCGGCAGGTCAGCTCATCAACAAAACGCTGCGCACCTGCGGCCAGCGGAATCAGCGCCACACCCATGTGTTCAAAATGGCTCTTCAGGCTGGGTGTCACCATGCCACCGTCCCACGGGCCCCA
>CAJAVE010000391.1 GCA_903945325.1 uncultured beta proteobacterium
CCCGGTTTTTGCCATCCCCAAGGTTCTGGCGCGCCTGGGCCTGAAAGTCAGCGACATTGACCTCTGGGAATTGAACGAAGCCTTTGCCGTGCAGGTGATCTACTGCCGCGACAAGCTGGGAATTCCCGGCGACAAGCTCAATGTTAACGGTGGTGCCATTGCGGTGGGGCACCCCTACGGTGTGTCCGGCCAGCGTTTGACCGGACATGCTCTCATTGAAGGCAAGCGCCGCAGTGCCAAACGTGTGTGTGTGACCATGTGCATTGGCGGGGGTATGGGCGCAGCCGGTGTCTTCGAAGTCTTGTAAACCGGGCCTTTGCGGCATTTGACAGAAAGGGCACCCCATTGCGACGTGCCTTTTTTTTTGGGACAACCCTTTGTCGGTCACTTTCCGATGGTCATCAAGGGTAATTACCCTATTGATGATATGGCCAAAAGCACTAGTATTCAGTTCTTATATATAAATATAAGGGCAATATGATGAAAAGAATACTGGTGGTCTTGATATGCCTCGTTGCCACAACTGCTGCGTGGGCGCAAATTAAAGTGGTTTATCACCTGAATGAGGGAATCCCTCAAGCTTCGCGGGCTTTGCCCAACATTCGTAACCACCTGGCGGCCGACCCCACAGCAAAGATTGTCGTGGTTACCCATGGACCCGGCATTGATTTTCTGCTTGATGGAGCCGTGAATCTGAAGGAGCAACCCTATTCTGGCGATATAGCGGATCTGGTTGCTCGCGGCGTTGAGTTTCGTGTTTGCAACAATACGCTTCAGAGTCGCAAAATCAGCAAGGACAAGGTCGTTATGGAGGCTCAGATTGTTCCTTCAGGGGTTGCTGAGGTCGCACGACTGCAGGCCAAAGACGGTTTTGTTTACCTCCGCCCCTGAAACGACACCCAATTTTTTACACACAAACAACTCTGGAGATTGCCCAATGAAATGGAATGTACTGATAGCCACGGGTGCGCTGGCAGCCTTTGCAGGATCGTCATATGCACAAACCATGGATCCACTGCATTTGCGCAGTCTGGCCGCCTCGTGTGCCAATTGCCATGGAACACACGGCGTTGCCGAGGCGGGCAATGAGTCATTGGCAGGCGCCAACAAGGATGAAATGCTTAAGAAAATGCTGGATTTCAAAACCGGGAAAAAGCCCGCCACCATCATGCATCAGTTGTCCAAGGGTTACACCGATGAGCAATTGGCGGCTTTGGCCACGTACTTTTCCTCCTTGAAGAAATAATAGAGAAACCATCATGATGAAACGCCGTCAATTTGTACAAGGAATGGGTGCCGCTGGTTCTTTGGGTGCCTTTGCACTGACCTCCGGTTGCGCGAGTACTTCCTCTGGAAAAGGTCCCAAGGTTGTGGTCGTCGGAGGCGGATATGGCGGAGCCACGGCCGCCAAGTATGTTCGCATGTGGTCCGACCACGGTATTGATGTGACACTGGTTGAGCCCAGCAGCGCCTTTGTGTCGTGCCCGCTATCCAACCTGGTTTTGGGTGGAACCAAGACCATGGCCGATATCACCACTCCCTACGATAACCTGGTCAAACGCCATGGCGTGCGCTGGGTGCAGGACATGGCTCTGCGCATTGATCCCGACAAGCGCGTGGTCATACTCGCCAAAGGGGGTGAACTTCCGTATGACCGTCTGATCCTGTCGCCAGGCATTGACTTTATGTGGGACGCATTGCCTGGAATGGCGGCGCCTGGCGCGAAAGACAAGGTGCTGCACGGCTGGAAGGCGGGAGCCCAAACCATTGGCTTGCGCAAGCAGCTCGAAGCCATGCCCGATGGCGGTGTTTTTGCTATGGCGATCCCCTTGGCACCCTACCGGTGCCCGCCCGGCCCTTACGAGCGTGCCTGCCAGGTTGCCAGTTATTTCGCCCAGGCAAAGCCCAAGAGTAAGGTTTTGATTCTGGATGCCAACGATGACGTCACGTCCAAAGGCCCGCTGTTCAAAAAGGCCTGGAAAGACCGCTACGCCGGAATTATCGAATACCGGCCCAAGCACAAGACGGTGGATGTGGATGTGGCCACCAACACGTTGAAGTTCGAATTTAACGACGACTTGAAAGCCAATGTGCTGAACGTTCTTCCGGACATGCGCGCGGGCGACATTGCGGTCAAGACCGGCTTGGCCACTGCCAACAAGCGTTGGTGCGAGGTCGATTTTTTGACCTTCGAGTCCATCGCAGTGAAGAACGTGCATGTACTGGGGGACTCCATCCAGATTGCCCCTAATATGCCCAAGTCCGGGCACATGGCCAATCAGCACGGTAAAACCTGTGCTGCGGCTGTGGTTGCATTGCTGACGGGGCGTCAGCCAAACCCCATGCCGGTATACAACAATGCCTGTTACAGCTTTGTGAGCGCGGAAGATGTGGTTCATGTGACCAGCGTGCACCGCTATGACGCCGACAAAAAGACCATGCTACCGGTCGCTGGCGCTGGGGGCGTGTCCAGTGCTGCCAATGAACTGGAAGGGCGCTACGCAATGGCCTGGGCGCGCAACATCTGGGCTGACACACTGGCGTGATCAGGAAATCGTTTTACTGGGGTTGAGTTCATGGGTTTTCGTAACAGCCTGGTGGTGGCAGGTATTTCCATCTTTATGACTGCGGGCGCGGTGGCACAGGCCGATGAAGCACGCGCCAAGAAAATTGTGAATGGAGTGTGCTTTCTCTGCCATGGTGCGCAGGGCGAGTCATCCAGTGAGGTTTTTCCGCGGCTTGCTGGACAACATTGGGAGTACACGGCCAAGCAGCTGGATAACTTCAAGTCGGGCAAGCGAAAGAGCACCGCCATGGCAGACATGTCTGCCAAGCTGACGCCAGACGAGATGGTGGCACTGGGCCGCTATTTTGAAAAACAGCCGATCTCCGCTGAGTCGGCCAAGGATGCAGCGCTGTCTACCGTTGGCAGCTACATCTACCACTATGGCAACAAGTTCAGTGGCATGGCCGCCTGTGCGAGTTGCCATGGTGCGGGTGCCTTGGGGACCAGTATCTTGCCACGGCTAGCTGGCCAGTTTGCCGGCTATCTTGAAACCCAGCTTAAACAGTTTAACCAGCGTGAGCGCACGAATGACAATGCGGTGATGCACTCGATTGCCAGCAAGATGACAGCGCTTGAGATGGCGGCTGTGTCTGAGTACTTGAGCGGAAAGTAGGGCAGTCGACGGGCTGGCGTTTTGCGGCGACTCAGGTAGCTTTGGTAGGTTTGGGCGCAGCGCGTGAGACATGTGCTGGCCGCGGGTCGCGGTCCAGCAGAAAGTCCATTAAGCCGGCGCCGCCCCACATTCCCAGAAGCGTCAACCACGCGGTAAGTGCAAAGATGGAGCCACCGGTCATGCCAGCTCCCACAGCGCAGCCACCTGCCAGCATGGCGCCAAATCCCATCAATATTGCGCCTGCGATGTAGCGCGTCATGCTGTAGCCGTCCTTGAAGCCTTCAAGCTTCAAGTCGTTTCCGTACCAGGCGCCGATAAATGATCCGGCAAATACGCCGGGCAGCAAGCCAAATTCAAAACCAATGCGTGGGGCAGGCGATGCCAGCACCCGCATCAACCACTCTGCAGATGGTCCGCTAAAGGTCAGGCTCTGAACCGGTATGGCTTCAAAGGATTGAGTTGAAACCAGGTAGTTGAACCACCAGCCCAAGGCTACCGCCATGCCGACACCGACCCCACCCAGCCACAACCAGCC
>CAJAVE010000392.1 GCA_903945325.1 uncultured beta proteobacterium
CAAGGCACGGTACAGTGGATGGGGTTCGCGGGTCAGGATGAGCAAAAGGGTGTGACTGGGGTCCATCGCATCAAGTGCGTCCATGGTCACCACAAAAGGCTCGGGTGGTTCCATTTCGCGCGCATCGATGACGATGTCTGCTTTTTTGGGTTCCATGGCTCAGGCACCCCTGACGGGTAGGAGTTCCTGTAGCTGCGGTAGCAAGGAACTTGCCGGGTCATTCAGGAACTGGTCGCATAGGGGATATAGCACGTTTTCTTCCTTCAGGTTGTGCTGTTGCATCATGATCAGAAGGGTTTCGGTAAAGCCCGCGTAGTCGTCCCCATCTTTTTCAGCCAGTGCTGTGCTGGCTGCATCCATCAGTTGGCGCATCTGCACGTGTTCACCCCGCATCACCTGTGTTGGCCCCATGCGCATGCCGGACTTTTCTTCAAAGGCGGGAAAGAGCAGGGTCTCTTCGGCATCGAAATGTTGAAGAACCTGGGACTTGAACTGTGCAAACGCCACGGCAGCACCATTCCATTCCTGGTTGGCGACCAGGCGTTCGGCGTGCTCCAAAAAGCCATCGCAATAGAGATGGCTCTGAGCCATAAAATCCCGGATGTTGTTCATGATTGGCGGTTGGACACAATTGAGGGCAAAACCCATTGTTGCGCTGCCAGCTTTGCCGCACCTTAACCCAGCTTAACAAAAAGTCGCCCCTACCAGGCAGCGTTACATTAGCGTTCTGATCGTTTGAACCAAAGTTGCTGACATGAAAAAAATATCTCTTATTGCGTTGATGTTGCTTGCCGTAGCTTCCCAGGCGCAGACCGGCAGTTCCAAAAAGGAACTGGTCGCGCGTATTCTTGTTTTGCAGCAGCCCGCCATTGAGCAAACGGCGCAGACGCTTGTTGAGCGCCCGGCAGCGCAACTACAGCAGCAGGCCGGTTTGGCCATGCAAACTCGCGTGCCACCTGAAAAGCGGGAAGCCATGGCGAAACTCATTCAGGATGACCTCAAGAAGTACGTGGATGAAGCCGCACCCCTGGTGCGCCAACAGGCCGTGAAACTGGCACCCTCAACAATTGGCGCATTGCTCGAAGAAAAATTTACTGAAGAGGAGCTCAAGCAACTGATTGCCATCATCGAGTCCCCGGTCAACCGCAAATACGCACAGATGGGTGGCGAGTTTCAAAAGGCTCTGGGTGAAAAGCTGGTGGCGCAAACCCAGCCAATCGTCGAGCCGAAAGTGAAAGCGCTGGAACTGGCTGTTATCAAGCACCTGGGACTACCGCCGGTGTCAGCGGGCAAAGCTCCGGAGTCTGTGGTCAAGGTGCCCAAGAAGAATTGATAGCCATGCGTCGATTCGGTCTGCTACTTTTCCTGTTTCTACTGCTCGCGCCCCATGCGCGCGCTGAAAAATCTGAGTGGTCCATCGGAGTTTATGGCGGCAAATACTACGATTCAGAACCTGCCGGGTTTACCCAAGGACGGGCCAATTTCCTGAACCAGCACCTGCTTGCGTTAACCGCCAGCAAAACGGTTTGGCGCTCGGAGTCGATGCCCTTGTCGCTGGAAATTGACGCCATGCTGGGTCAGCAGTTTGGTCTGGATTCTTTGACAGAAATTGCCGTTGCGCCCATGCTGCGTTGGAGCAGTTTCCCCTGGAACCATGTTCTGCAGACCGACTTGCGTCTGGCCCCACTGGGCCTTTCTTACACCAGCAAAGTCAGCTCACTGGAGCTGGGGACCGACGGCAAAGGCAGCCGCATGCTGAATCTTTTGTTGATTGAGCTGGCATTTTCCCGGCCACAAGACAAGTCGGGTGAGGTGTTTGTTCGCTTGCACCACCGTTGCGCGGTGTACGACACGCTTAACAATTACGGTGCCAACGGCGAGGACTTTCTGGCGTTCGGCTATCGGCACCGGTTTTAGGGCAGCCGCAGCGATCAGGCCACCGTGCGCAGCTCGCGCCGCAGTATTTTGCCAACGGTTGACTTGGGCAACGCATCCACAAATACCACGATCTTCGGCACCTTGTAGGCCGTCATTTCCTTGCGGCAATGCGCAATGAGGTCTTCAACCGTGAGCGTGGCGCCGGGCGCCTTGACCACGAACAGCTTCACCGCTTCGCCGGTTTTTTCGTCGGCCACGCCGATGCATGCACACTCGGCAACGCCAGGGCAGGCGCTGGCCACGGCTTCGATCTCGTTGGGGAATACGTTGAAGCCCGAGACGATGACCATGTCTTTCTTTCGGTCGACAATCTTCAGGAAGCCTTCGGGCGTGATCACACCCACATCACCGGTGCGGAAGTAACCGTCGGCGGTAAAGGCAGCTGCATTGGCCTCGGGTTGGTTCCAGTAGCCGCGCATGACCTGCGGGCCCTTCACGCAGACTTCGCCGGATTCGCCCAGGGCGACTTCATCCCCATAGTCGTCCAGCAGCTTGATATCGGTGCCGGGCAAGGGCAGGCCGGTCGTGCCGTTGAAATCCTGAATGCTTGCCGGGTTGAACGACACCACGGGGCTGGTCTCCGACAGACCGTAGCCCTCGCGGATGAAGTTGCCGGTAATCGTCTTCCACTTGGCCGAGGTGGCCCCCACGACGGCGGAACCACCTCCGCCCGAGAGGCGCAGGTTGGAAAAATCCACCTCGCCGATGCGCGGGTGCATGGTCAGACCTGCATACAGCGTATTGACACCCATGAAAATGCTGGGCTTGGCCTTCTTCAATACTTCGACAAAGCCGTCCATGTCCCGTGGATTGGCTACCAGCCAGCTGTCTGCGCCCACTGAGAAGTAGGTGAGAAAGTTCACCATCAGCGCGAAGATGTGGTACAGCGGAATGGCTGTCACGATCACTTCCTGACCTGGGCGCAGCGCCGAAGGCATCACGCTCTTGAACTGTTCCACATTGGCCACCAGGTTGCGATGCGACAGCGCCGCACCCTTGGACAGGCCGGTCGTGCCGCCGGTGTACTGCAGAAAAAGCAGGTCGTCGCCGGTCAGTGCCACCGGCGTGCGAACCATGGGTGCGCCCTGGGTCAGCGCATCGGCAAAGGCAATGGTGCCGCTCAGGCGCGCGTCGATTGGGGGCGAGGGCAGTGCTGCGCCGCTGCCGTCACCCGGCGTCACCGTGACCACGGTCTTGATGCCGGTCTTGCCGATTGCCTCGGCCAGAGTGGGAGTGGAGCCATTGAAGACGACGATGATTTCGCTGCCGGAGTCGTTGAGCTGGTGTTCCAGTTCGCGTGGGGTGTACAACGGGTTGACGTTAACCTGTATAGCACCGGCCCGGGCTATACCCAGGAAGGCGATGGGGAACGCCAGGAAATTGGGCAGCATCACCGCAACCCGGTCGCCCTTTTTGACACCGAGGCGTTGTTGCAGCCATGCCGCAAAGGCCGCGGACTGGCGGTCCACGTCGGCATAGCTCAGGGTCTGGCCGAAGGCCCGGAAGGCCGGTTGGTCGGCGAACTGTGCCATTGCCGCTTCGAGCATGTGCACCACTGAGGGGTATGCGTCGGCGTTGATGGTGGCGGGGATGTTGTTGGCGCTGTAGGTGGCGAACCAGGGTTTGGCAGTCATCAGTGAATCTCCAGGTTGCTAAGGAATGTTTTAGATTAAATCGGGCTGTAGCCCTCGTGAAATATGCGCAAGCAGCTACTGCATTGATAGCACCCGACCGGGGTTCATCCGATTGTCGGGGTCCAGGGCCTGCTTGATGGCGCGCATCATGCCCAGTGCCACCGGCGATTTGTGCTGCTCCAGCTTCTCGCGTTTCAGGCTGCCCACACCGTGCTCGGCGGAAATGGAGCCGTTGAACTGGTCCACCATGTCGTAGACGATGGTGTTCACCCCTACTTCATCATCGCGCAGGAAGGCTTCGGCATCTACCCCGGCGGGCGCCTGCACGTTGTAATGCAGGTTGCCGTCACCCAGGTGGCCGTAGTTGACCAGGCGGGCGCCGGGGTAGGCCTGCTGCAATTGGGCGTCGGTCAGGCGCACAAATTCGGGGATGCGGGACACGGCGATCGAGATGTCGTGCTTGATGTTCAGGCCTTCTTGCGCCTGGGCCAGCGGAATGCTCTCGCGGATATGCCACAGGGCGCGCGCCTGGGTGATGCTTTCGGCCACCACGGCGTCGAGTACGCAGCCCTGTTCCATGGCCATTTCGAGCAGGCGCTCAAAGCAGATGCGGGCGTGGGCTTCGGACTCCTGGTCGGAGTTTTCCAGAACTACGCAGTAAGGAGCTGTCGCGTTATCCGCAAACGGCACCCGCAGTTGCGGAAAGTGCTTGGTCACCAGGCTCAAGGCGAACCTGCCCATCACCTCAAAGCCGGTCAGGCCCGCACTCAGGTGCTGGTGGGCCAGGCCCAACAACTGCACGGCGGCATCCAGCGAGGGCACGGCGACAAAGGCGGTGAGTTGGGTAGCGGGCAGTGGGTAGAGCTTCATGATGGCGCCGGTAATGACGCCCAGCGTGCCCTCCGACCCAATCATCAGGTGGCGCAGGTCGTAGCCGGTGTTGTCCTTGCGCAAGCCCGACAGACCATTCCAGATCTCGCCCTGCGCGGTGACGACTTCCAGCCCCAGGCACAGTTCGCGCGTATTGCCGTAGCGCACCACCTGCGTGCCACCCGCGTTGGTGCCCAGGTTGCCGCCAATCGTGCAACTGCCTTCGGACGCCATGCTCAGCGGGAACAGGAATCCGGCCGTCTCACAGGTTTCCTGGATGGCTTGCAGCACGCAACCAGCGTCTACGGTGACGGTGAGGTTGGCACCGTCCAGGGCGCGGACCTGGTTCATGCGCTGCAGGCTCAAGACGACCTGTGTGCCACTGGCGTCCGGCGTGGAACCCACCACCATACCGGTGTTGCCACCCTGGGGCACGATGCTGACGCCCGCCGCTGCGCAGGTTTTGACGACGGCGGCCACCTCGGGTGTGCTGGCCGGGCGTACCACGGCGAGCGATTTGCCGTGCTCGCGCTTGCGCCAGTCCTGTTCATAGGCACTCAAATTGCCATCGGTCAAAACGTTGCCAGCGCCAACGATGGCGCGCAGTTGTTCCAGCAGTTGGGTGAGTTGTGTCATGGTGTTCAAGAGGTGGCGGCTTCTATGGCTTCGGGTTCGTGTGGATGTGCCAGGCGCAGGCGTACGTGCGCCGTGCACGCCGCAAAAAGGGTCAGGCACAGTGCAACCTCCAGCAGGCCGAGGTAGTTGCCGGGGGGCTTGTCGCTCCAGCCGCGCACCACGCCTTCAATGAAATACAGCCACACCACCAGGCTGACCCAGCGGTAGGTGTACATGCGGTTCTTCAGCAGGCCCGCCAGCGGAATGCACAGGGGCAGGGCTTTGAGCACCAGCCACGAGCCGCCCGGACGCAGCGGCGCCAGATACAGTTCCCAGGCCAGGGACAGCGCAATCAGTGCCAGCACACTGCCCACGGCGAGCCAACGCGTGGTGTTGACGGAAGAGGAGGGGGTGTTCATGTCGGTGGCATCATAGCGGCATGCAATACCTTGAACGACTGAGGGGTTGGCTCAATGAAGTCGCCCAAGTGCCCTGGCTGCACGCACTGCGCACCCTGCGCGAGCGCTTTCGCGAGGACCGACTGGGTCTGACTGCCAGCAGCCTGACCTTTACCACCACCATTGCCCTGGTGCCTTTCATCACGGTGGCGCTTGCGGTTTTTACCGCATTTCCCATGTTTGCCAAGTTTCAGGACGTGCTGCAAAAGTGGCTCATCGAAAGCCTGGTGCCCGACAACATTGCCCGCCAGGTGCTGGGCTACCTCAACCAGTTTGCGGGCAAGGCCAGCAAACTGGGCGTGATGGGGTTGACGGTGTTGCTGGGAACGGCGCTGGCGCTGGTGTTCACCATTGACCGCACGCTCAACAGCATTTGGCGGGTGCGCACGTCGCGCCCGTTTGCGCAGCGAGTGATGATCTATTGGGCGGCGATCACACTGGGGCCGGTGCTGCTGGCTGTCAGCCTGAGCATGACGTCGTATGCCGTCTCTTTCTCCAAAGGCGTCGTGGGTGCAATGCCCGGCGGGGTATCGCTCCTGCTGGAACTGCTGCAATTTGGCTTGATGGGGGCGGGCATGGCCGCCCTGTTTCGCTATGTACCCAACACCCATGTGCGCTGGGGCCATGCGTGGATTGGTGGTCTTTTTGTATCAGGGGGTATTGAGCTGGCCAAGAAGGGGCTGGCGCTTTATGTGAGCAGCGTTCCCACCTATTCAGTGGTCTACGGTGCATTTGCCACCCTGCCCATTTTGCTGATCTGGATCTATGTGGCGTGGGTCATCGTGCTGTTGGGCGCAGCGCTGACTGCTTATCTCCCCAGTCTGCTCGCCGGTGGCACGCTGCGTCGCTTGCCACATGGATGGCGTTTTCAAATTTCGCTGGAAGCCCTTCAGCAACTGGAGAGCGCCCGCACAGCAGACACCAAGGGATTGACACTGGATCAACTCTGCCACGCCTTGCATGTGGACCCGTTGCGCCTGGAGCCATTGCTGCAAATCCTGACTTCGTTCGACTGGATTGGGCAGCTGCGCGAGGTGCTGCAACCCGGCTCGGAGGCACGCTATGTATTGCTGGTGGACCCGGATGTCACACTGCTCGAACCGCTCTTGAGCGCCTGGCTGGTGGAGCGAACCGAGCAGACTGAAAGAATATGGCAAATAGGCCGGTGGCCAGCGATAACACTGCGCGAGGTGCTATGAAATGCATAACAAGCGCGGTACGTCATGCACAATCACTGGATGATTGAAACTGTTGCCCAGTTGATGCGCCGTGCTGCTGCGCAAGCGATCCTGCCCCGGTTTCGGTCCCTGCATGCCAATGAGATCGAAGAGAAGTCGCCAGGCGAACTGGTGACCGCGGCTGATCGTGAGTCCGAGACCATGCTGACTGCCGGGCTGCTGGCCTTGCTACCTGGCTCGGCGGTGCTGGGCGAGGAAGCCGCATCCACGCAACCCGATAGCGTGCAACGTCTGTCGGGTCAGGCTGACTTGTGGGTGGTGGATCCGCTGGACGGCACTTCCAATTTTGTAGAAGGCAAGCCCATTTTTTCTGTCATGGTGGCACTGATGCGCCATGGTGAAACGGTGGCGAGCTGGATACTGGACCCGCTGACGGACACATTGGCCGTGGCTCAGAAGGGAGGTGGTGCCTGGTTGGGTGGCCAACGCATCGTCACGACTCGCACTGTGCCCAACGACGGCGACTTGCGTGGTGCTGTGTTAACACGCTTTTTGCCACGCGAACTGCGATTGAGCATAGATACCCGCGCGCAGTGCGTGGGTGGCATTTTGCCGGGACTGCGTTGCGCCGGGCACGAGTACCCTGCCGTTGCTACCGGGTCGCAAAACTTTGTGCTGTTTTGGCGTACCGAACCGTGGGACCACGTGCCCGGAGTCTTGTTCATCACCGAAGCCGGTGGCTATGTGGCCCGGCTTGACGACACGCCGTATGTGCCACTGGATGGAGGCAAGGGCCTGCTGGTGGCACATAACCGCGAGACCTGGCAAGCCGTTGCACGTTGCCTGCTGGCCTGATGTGACGTGCCACATTGAAGCGGATTGCGACCGTGTGGTCGCATTGATGCAGTCGCTTCTGGATGCGGCTGGTGATGACGAAGCCCACCCCTTGTCCAGTTTGCTTGAACTGGCGGGCGACATGGTCTCGCGATACGAGCAGGAGCACCATGCCATTGAGCCCGCAAGTCCCAGGGAGACATTGCGCTTTCTCATGGAGTCGCGCGGTTTGAAGCAGGAGGATCTCAGCACCATCGTTGCGCAGAGCAACTTGTCGGCGATTCTGGCGGGCAAGCGGAAAATCAGCGCGACGATGGCGGGAAAATTGGGAAAATTTTTCGGTATCAGTCCGGCTGTGTTTGTACCGGTGTAACGAAAATCGGCTGCTGGCCCTCGATAACATTGCGTGAGGTGCTATGAAATTTGAATAGGCTTTGACATGATATCGTGTAATATCAAAATATTAATTTGAATTAGCACGATATGTACTCCCGCCTCTGCATTGATCGCCTCTTGCACCTGGCGCAGCAGTTTCCCGCTGTGCTCATTCTGGGTGCACGCCAGGTCGGCAAGACTACTTTGGCCCGCCAGAGCTTTTCTGGCTACTCTTATTTGGATCTTGAAGATTCGGCCACGCACGCCCTGTTCGCCGAAGATCCACGCTTTCAGCTCGACGCGCGCGCTAGTAGCGCAGGGCTGATTCTGGATGAGGCGCAACGCCTGCCGAACTTGTTTGACGCACTACGTGGCGCGATTGATGCAGACCGTCAGCGCATGGGCCGATTCGTGATTCTGGGGTCTGCCCAGCCAGCGCTGGTGCGTCAGGTTTCCGAAAGTCTGGCCGGGCGTGTAGGGATTTTGGAACTCTCGCCGCTGACCGTGCAGGAAGCGGCCACAGGAGATACCCCGATACAAGGCTACGGGCAGGTATGGCTGGCCGGTGGCTTTGCCGATGCCCTAGGTGCGGCGGGTCGAGGAGGGCATTTCCGGGATTGGTGGGAGGCCTACTTGCGCACCTATGTGGAACGCGACCTGCCCACGATGGGGGTGAGTGCCGACCCGATTGTGATGCGCAAACTGCTCACCATGTTGGCACACGCCCAGGGTGGGTTGGCCAACCTCAGCCAGTTTGCCAGCGCTTTGGGGTTGTCACAGCCAACGGTTGCGCGCTATGTGAACATTCTGGAACAAAGCTTTCTGCTGCGGCGCCTGCCGCCGTACTTTAGCAATGTCGGCAAGCGGCTGGTGAAAGCGCCCAAGCTGTACCTGCGCGACACCGGTTTGCTCCACCACCTGCTCAACATCGACACGCTGGAGGTTCTGGATAGCCATCCGGTTCGGGGTGCCAGTTGGGAGACATTTGTGCTGGAGGACTTGCTGCGCCGTGAGGCCGTGGAGTACCCGCACGGTGTGGCGCATTTCTGGCGCACGGCCGGTGGGGCCGAGGTCGACTTGCTGCTGGAGCGCGGTGGCGCCCTGCACGCACTGGAGATCAAAACGGCCCGTGCCACGTCCCCTTATCTTGCACGTGGTCTGCGCGCCATCATGGAAGACACCGGTGCCGTTAGCGCCACCATCATTGATCAAGGGCAGGGGGCCGACCCATTGGCAACGGGAGTAGCTCGCCGGGGCTTTACCGAGGCCATCACCTGGCTACCTGGAAAATAGGACCCTGACCCACGATAACACTGCGCGAGGTGCTATGAAATTTAAAGTAAGTACCCGGCGCGAATGTCTACAGAACCTGGCCCATATGGCGGGTGGCGTGGCGCTTGCAACGGCTTTTGAGGCTACCGCGATGAATGTGACTTCTGATGCCTGGTACATGCCCGATGAGGGGGAACCCCATCAGCGCACCTGGATGGCATTTGGTGCCAGCAAGCCGATTTGGGGCAATCGGTTGCTGGCGCAGGTGCAGAAAGACCTGGCATTGATCGCCCGCACCATAGTCAGGTTTGAACCCGTGTCCATGCTGGTTCGCAGAGAAGACCATGCGACCGCGCGTGCGCTGGTTGGGCCCGACGTGGAATTGATCGAGTGCCCACTGGACGATCTGTGGATGCGCGACACCGGCCCCGTGTTCGTGGTCAGCAAAGGTGGTGCCAAAGCGGCTGTGGATTTCAATTTCAACGGCTGGGGCGGGAAGCAGGACTATGACCGCGATGCGGCGGTTGCCCGCTTTGTGGCGCAGCGCGCGCAGGTCAGCCGTATCCAGACGCGGCTGGTGCTCGAAGGCGGCGGTATCGAGGTGGATGGACGAGGTACTGCCATCATCACCGAGAGCTGCGTGCTCAATGCCAACCGCAATCCGGGTGTGTCAAAGGCAGCTTGTGAGGTAGAACTGAAACACCTTCTGGGTTTGCAGAAAATCATCTGGCTACCGGGCGTCAAGGGAAAAGATGTAACCGACGGGCATACCGATTTCTACGCGCGCTTTGCCCGACCCGGGGTCGTGGTGGCCGGGTTCGATGCAGACCCGCAATCGTTCGACCATGCGGTGACCAAGAGACACCTGGAGATTTTGCGTGCAGCCACGGATGCCGATGGCAAGCCCTTGGATGTGGTGGTGCTGCAAGCCCCGTCAAGAGCACGCGAACGCTTTGCGGGTGACGATTTTGCGGCCGGGTACATCAATTTTTATGTATGCAACGGAGCGGTGATTGCCCCGGAATTTGGCGATGCCAAAGCCGATCAGGCTGCCAGGCTAACCCTTGAGAGGCTGTTTCCCCTGAGAAAAGTGGTCCAGATCAATATCGATGCCATCGCAGCGGGCGGTGGGGGCATTCACTGTACGACGCAGCAGGAGCCGGCGGCGCGTTGACCAGGGCTGAACGCGTTGCCCAATTGATGCGCCGCAGGGCCGCGCAAGCCCGCATCCAGGGCATACAAAGTGAACTTTGCTCTAGTTTCCATAGCAAGAAACCTACATGCAGCAACGCATTCAAGAATGAGGTTGACGAGCCTTGACCCCAGCACTGGCTCCACAGTTAGGGCTGCTTGGTTCCCCACCTGACCCGGTTGGCCGCTTCCCCATGTGGGAAGGCCCGTCAGGGTGGATTGTAGCCGCAGGGCCGCCCCAAGGCGAAATCCTAGCCCGTAGAATCGCACCCATGTCCTACCTCGTGCTCGCCCGCAAGTACCGCCCCCGCAATTTCACTGAAATGGTGGGGCAGGACCATGTGGTGCAAGCACTGACCAATGCCTTGACCACCCAGCGCCTGCACCACGCCTACTTGTTTACCGGTACGCGCGGTGTGGGTAAAACCACCGTGTCGCGAATACTGGCCAAGTCGCTGAACTGCCAGGGCCCGGATGGCAACGGTGGAATCACTGCCAGCCCTTGCGGCGTATGTCAAGCCTGCTCTGATATCGATAGCGGGCGGTTTGTGGATTACACCGAGCTGGATGCTGCCAGCAACCGCGGTGTGGACGAAGTGCAGGCCCTGCTGGAACAGGCGGTGTACAAACCGGTGCAGGGGCGCTTCAAGGTTTTCATGATCGACGAGGTGCACATGTTGACCAACACGGCGTTCAATGCCATGTTGAAAACGCTGGAAGAGCCGCCCGAGTATTTGAAATTTGTGCTGGCCACCACCGACCCGCAAAAAGTGCCGGTTACGGTGCTGTCGCGCTGCCTGCAGTTCAACCTGCGCCCGATGGCGCCTGAGACCATCCGCGAGCACCTAGCCCGGGTGCTGGAAGTAGAGCAGGTCAGCTCCGAGGTGCAGGCCTTGCGTTTGCTGGCCCGCGCCGCGCGCGGATCCATGCGCGATGCGCTGAGTCTGACTGACCAGGCCATTGCTTTTGGCTCAGGCCAATTGCAGGAAACCACGGTGCGCCAGATGCTGGGTAGCGTGGACCGTTCCTACGTGTTTCGCTTGATTGAGGCCCTGGCTCTGGGTGACGGCAAGACTGTAGTAGAGACCTCCGAAGCCCTTCGTTTGAATGGTCTGAGTGCGGCCTCCACGCTGGAGGAAATGTCTACAGTGCTACAGCGCATGGCCGTGGTGCAAGTTGTTGGTGGAGCAAATGACGACGACAGTGACCCCGAGGCCGCTGAAACCGCGCGCTTGGCCGCCCTGATGCCCGTCGACGAGACGCAATTGCTCTATAGCATTTGCCTGCATGGCCGCGCAGATCTAGGCTTGGCACCGGATGAATATGCCGCTCTGACGATGGTGCTGTTGCGCCTGCTGGCCTTCAAGCCGCAGGGGCCAACGTCCTCGGCTGAAAAAAAAACTCTAAATAGGCCGTCGCTGGCGTTGCCAGTGCCGGTGCCACCAGCCGTTCGAACGACCGCCCCGCTGACTAACCGTGCTTCTCCAGTGCAGCCATGGGAGGATGCGCCTGACGCCGCCCCACCGGGACAGATTTTGCCAGTGCGCGAGTCTGCACGTCCAGGTGACCGTGACGTACAGGCGGAAGCGGAGATGGATGCGGAGTTTTTGGACGATTTAGTATTAAAAGAGCCTCTAGCCCCCGTAAAACATGCGCAAGCAGCTATTAAAGTTGTAGCAATACCGGTTCATGTTCAGGCCGAATCCCGCTCCGACCTAACCGCGCAGCAAACGCCTGCGCCACTGCTGCCGACCGAAGAAGGTGACTTTTGGCACGCCACCGTGCTGCAGTTGATCAAGTCTGATGCCATCAACGCCATGGTGCGCGAGTTGGCCCTGCAGTCCCAACTGGTGGCGCGCGACACGGATCAATGGCTGGTGCGGGTGGAGCGAGAGTCGCTTAACCAAAGTGGCACCCGTGAGCGCTTGGCCACGGCGCTGCAAAACGCCGGATTCCCCATCAAGCTGGTGGTCGAGATAGGCCGTGTGACCGATTGCCCGGCCCGGCGCAATATGGCAGCATCGGCCGAGAAACAATTGGCGGCCGAGAAGATTATTTTTGACGATCCGTTTGTGCAGGCCATGATGCGCGACTTTGGCGCGAAAATCGTCCCCGGTTCTATCAAGCCTATTTAATCGGTTGGGGTCAGAGCACATTTGCTGCGCAAAGTGGTCTGACCCGCAAAATCTCAGTTTTAGTTGGGGTCAGAGCACATTGCTTCGCTAGTGGTCTGACCCACAAAGTTTTAAAGAAGGAAAATCATGTTCAACAAAGGACAACTCGCAGGCCTCATGAAGCAAGCCCAGGCCATGCAGGACAACATGAAAAAGGCCCAGGACGAGCTGGGCAATGTCGAGGTCACGGGCGAGTCTGGTGCCGGGCTGGTCAAGGTCACCATGACCTGCAAGCATGACGTCAAACGCATCACCATCGACCCCAGCCTGCTGGCGGAAGACAAGGACATGCTGGAAGACCTGGTGGCAGCGGCGTTCAATGCCGCCGTGCGCAAGGCGGAAGATACCTCGAATGAAAAGATGGGCAAGCTGACAGCGGGAATGCCGGGATTGCCGGGTGGAATGAAATTTCCATTTTGATGCCCACACCGTTCGCTCTAACTGATTGACTGTCCATGTCTGATGCCAATTCGCTGGACGCTCTGATTCAGGCGCTCAAGCGGCTGCCGGGGGTGGGTATCAAGTCGGCCCAGCGTATGGCGTTTCATCTGTTGCAGCATGACCGCGCAGCCGCTGAAACCTTGGCGCGGGCTTTGCAGGCGGCCGTGTCCGGCGTGAAGCATTGCGAGCGATGCCATACGTTTACTGAAAACACCGTATGTGCCACCTGCCTGGACGTCCGGCGTGACACGAGCAAGCTGTGCGTGGTGGAAACACCCGCTGACCAGTCGGCGTTGGAGCGCACCGGGGCCTACCGGGGGCTGTATTTTGTGTTGATGGGCAAACTCAGCCCGCTGGACGGTATTGGCCCGCATGACATTGGCCTGAAAAAACTGTTTGACCGTGCACAGGATGGCACCGTGCAAGAAGTCATTTTGGCTACCAACTTCACGGCCGAGGGCGAAGCCACTGCGCACGTGATCAGCGAAGCACTCAAGGCGCGTGGTCTTGGTGTCACCCGGCTGGCCCGGGGTGTGCCCGCTGGCAGTGAACTCGAGTACGTGGACCTGGGCACCATTGCCCACGCCTTGGTGGACCGCCGGTAGGGCTCACCGTTTGGCGACTCGGGTACCCGTAGGTTTTCTGTTCGTGGTTTGACGGGGTGCTGGGCGGTTCGTTGGCACTTTGGCGTTTGCAGTGGGCTTCCTGGCTTGTGATGCGCTCGCCAGGAACAGGACAACTTGCTGCCCCGGCTTGAAGCTGGCCGACATACCAGTTTTGTTCCATTGCGCCACCTGATCAGCGTTGACTCTGTATTTGCGGGCCATGCTGGCTACGCTGTCACCCTTGGCTGCCTTGACCAGTGTGCGCTTGAGCACCACTTCGGGTGCCAGAGACAGCTGCCCGTTGTCCGCGACCTTGACGGCTACATCCTGGTCCATGCCGTTGGAGCGCGGCACGAGCAGGGAGGAGCCCGCCTTGATAACCACGCGCGGTGGGATGGCATTGACGCCGCGAAATTCAGCTTCGCTCATGCCAACCCGCTTGGCGGCATCGGCAGGGCGCATGGTGGTGGGGGCTACCCAGACGGTCCAGCTCGCCAGACGGCCACCGCCATAAGACTCCAGGTTGCTTTGGAACACTTCGGCGTTGTCCCACGGCAGCAAGACCTGGGGGGTGCCGGCGGCCATGATGACGGGGCGGTTGATGGACGGGTTTAGCGCCTTGAAGTCTTCAAGGGAAACTTCCGCGAGTTTGGCTGCCAGAGTCACGTCGATATCGCGATGAATCGTTACCGTCTGGAAATAGGGGTGGTTTTCGATCAGCGGCAATTTGGAGTTGAAGGCGACCGGTCGCGAGACGATGTTTTTGACGGCTTGCAGCTTGGGCACATAGAAGCGGGTTTCCATGGGCATATTCAAGTCCATATACCCCGTGGCCTGTCCCAGTTTCTGGTTCTTGGCGATGGCACGCCCGACGCTGCCTTCGCCCCAGTTGTAGGCCGCTAGCGCGAGATGCCAGTCGCCGAACATTCCATAGAGCTTTTGCAGGTAGTCCAGCGCAGCGCGGGTGGAGGCCAATACATCGCGACGGTCATCGCGAAATGCGTTTTGTTTGAGTTCGAAGTATTTGCCCGTCGCTGGCATGAATTGCCACATCCCTGCGGCCTTGGCACTTGAGACCGCTTGGGGGTTGAATGCGCTCTCGATAAAAGGCAGCAAAGCCAACTCGGTGGGCATGTTGCGCAACTCCAGCTCTTCGACGATGTGGAACAGGTATTTCTTCGAACGCTCTGTCATCCGGAAAATATAGTCGGGTCGCGTGGCGTACCACTGCTCACGGTCGCGCACCAGGTCACTGTCCAGGTCCGGCATGGCATAGCCGCGCCGGATGCGGTCCCAAAGATCAACTGGGGGCTCCAGCGGCACGACTACACGTGACGTTGTGGCTTGCAAATCCATCGGCGTCAGCGGGATATGCGCAATCGACGAGCCAAAGAAAAGTGGTCGACCTGGCGCTTGTCTCGATGGTCCTATCTCGCGCGTCGGTTGCAATGTGAGGCCGGGGCCGTTGTCGGAAACGGGTGATGCATCCGTCGCGGGTAGGCTCGTTGCGCAGCCCGTCAGCCACAGCAGCAGGGCGGCGCTTACAAGTTTCAGTACATTCATCGGTATTGGTTTTTCCACTGGCGCAGCGTGGCAAACGCTCCGTGTTGCGCTGTACCTGTTGCATCAAACCGATTGGCGGATGCGACGATGGTGGGCTGCTCACTGCGCAAGAACGGATTGATCTGTCGTTCGATCTTGATAGTGGAGGGCAGGGTTGGCTGGCCAGATTCTCTTAAAGTCAGGCACTGGTGCTGGTAGGCTGTCAATTGAAGGTTGTCGGGTTCGACCTCCCGCGCAAACTTCAGGTTACTCAGGGTGTATTCGTGGGCACAGCATACGCGCGTTGCGTCTGGCAACACGGACAAGCGACGCAAAGACGCCTGCATTTGATCGGCAGTGCCTTCAAACAATCGGCCACACCCACCACTAAACAGCGTGTCCCCGCAAAACAGAACTGGCGCGTGGTTATCGATCTGCGCGTAATAGGCTATGTGTCCCGCCGTGTGGCCAGGAACCGCAATCACCTGGAAATCCAGACCGACAAGGCGCACGGAGCTGCCATCTGCTTGCCGCTGAATGGGCTCCGGCATGGCCTCTCGCTCGGGTCCGTATACCTTTGCACTGGTTGCGTTGCGCAAGGCATCTACGCCACCGGTATGGTCGTCATGGTGATGCGTGACTAAAATGCCTTGCAGTTCTAACCCTTCGCGTTGCAAAGCCTCCAACACAGGTTGTGAATCACCAGGGTCCACCACAAGGGCCCTTCGTCCATCATGGAGCATCCAGATGTAGTTGTCGGTAAAAGCGGGCAGCGGTATTAACTTCATGAGCGATCAAATTATAGGTTTGCATGATTGGCTACAGACACCGGCAGGGCGATACCTGTTGAATTGGGAGCGCGCACGCTTAGATGCCGCAGTGGTCGATATTTTTGGCTATCACGCACTTCAGTTGGGTGTGCCTGAACTCGACGGTCTGCAGGCTAACCGCATGCCGCATCGGTGGCTGGCCACCGAGCAGGTTCAGATTGGTGAAAAGATGTCCGCTCAGCAGCCTGCAATGCTGTGCGATTATTCTGCCCTGCCATTTTCGGCCAGCAGTCTGGACCTTGTAGTGCTGCCCCACACACTGGAGTTCAGCGCGGACCCTCACGCGACCCTGCGCGAGGTTGAGCGGGTATTGGTGCCCGAGGGCAGGGTCGTCATTTGTGGTCTCAATCCCGCCAGTTTGTGGGGTTTGCTGCAAAGACGCAGCCATCTGTATCGCAAAATGGGTTTCGACCACGCCTTCTTGCCGCAAGCGGGCGAATTTATTGGCTACTGGCGTTTGCGGGATTGGTTGCGATTGCTCGGGTTTGAGGTTGAGGTGGGTGAATTCGGTTGCTATCGACCAGGGTTTGCCAGCGAAAAATGGTTACAGCGTATGGAGTGGATGGACAGAGCGGGGCCACGTTGGTGGCCCATATTGGGCGCAGCCTATTTTTTGGTGGGAGTCAAACGGGTGCGCGGTGTGCGCCTGTTGGGTGCTGCCTGGAAGACTGTTCCTGCGGCTGCACGCAACCCCGTATCGGTGGCCAATCGGTTGCATGATCATTGACAAATGGAGGCTTTGGTTTGAACGAAGTGGTTATCTATACGGATGGCGCCTGCAAAGGCAATCCAGGTCCGGGTGGTTGGGGCGCCCTGTTGCGCTCACCCGATGGAAGCGAAAAAGAGTTGTTTGGTGGTGAAATGGGTACCACCAACAACCGCATGGAAATGATGGCGGTTATTCAGGCTCTGGCTGCGCTCAAACGCCCCTGTTCAGTGACGTTGCACCTGGATAGTCAGTACGTACTGAAAGGCATCACCGAATGGCTGGCTGGCTGGAAAGCCAAGGGATGGAAGACCGCTGCCAAGCAGCCGGTCAAAAATGTTGACCTTTGGCAACAACTGGATCAACTCGTCGCCCATAGCGGGCACAAGATCGACTGGCGTTGGGTGAAAGGCCATGCTGGAGACCCGGGCAACGAGCGGGCGGACGCACTGGCAAATCGGGGCGTGGATATGGCCCTGCGTAAATAGTGGGTGTTTGCCCTCTGAGCAGTTTTACTTGGGCTGGTTTAAAGTTATGCAAAGTTCCTGGTCACTGCGCCGACCGTCCCATGCGGTATCGATAATCTGTCGTTCTATGAATACCAAAGTCTTGTCCAAACTCTTGCTGCTCGAAGCCCTTTCAGCATCCTTCTTGATCGTAGCTTGCGGCGGTACATCCGATCCGGGTCCTGCCTCTGGTGCCAGTGCAAGCGGGGTCGCCAGTGCGGCCAGCGCTCCCGCATCTGCCAGTCGGTCAACGGGTGGGCCGGTTTCAGTTACAACTGCCGTCGCAAAGAAGAGGGATTTTGATGTCAACATCGAAGCCATTGGAACGGTCACACCGGTTGCCAGTGTGGATGTGAAATCCCAGACCAATAGTGTGGTGACCCGGGTGCACATCAAGGAAGGGCAGTTCGTGAAGGCGGGGGAGTTGCTATTCACGCTTGACCCGCGACCGGACGATGCTAATGTTGCCAAGGTTCGAGCACAAATACGGAAGGACGAGGCTGTGTTGGCAGACGCGCAGCGCCAACTGGTGCGCAACAAAGATCTGATGGCAAAAAATTTCATTTCTCAAGGTGCATTGGACACCGCCCAGGCTCAGGTTGATGCACAGTTGGCCAACCTGGTGGCAGACCGTGCCGCGCTGGACGCTGCGCTACTAGCACTGTCATACAACAGTGTCAGGGCGTCGGGTGCCGGACGCGCCGGCGCGGTGAATGTCTTTCCCGGAACTACCGTTCAGGCGAACGTGACGGCACTGGTGACGATCACCCAACTGGACCCAATCAACATCAGTTTCAACTTGCCTCAGCGCAATCTTGATGCCGCGCTGGAAGGGCTAAAGTCCGGAGGTATGCCGGTCAGCGCAAAGCTCCCGGAATCAAGGAGCGCAATCAACGGCCGACTACAGTTTGTTGACAACGCCCTGGACGCTGCCACCGGTACGATCAAGGTCAAGGCGCGTTTTGAAAACCGCGAATCCCGATTGTGGCCCGGAGTCTTCGTCAAGACTTCGCTTCTTTCCCACACGCTGAAAGACGCGGTTGTGATCCCGACGACTGCCATTATCCAAAGCACCAAAGGCACCGTTGTGTATGTCGCCGACAAAGGAAAGGCGGGGTTGCGGCCTATTAAGGTGCTGGCTTCGCAAGGTGAAGAATCTGCGGTGACAGGCATCGCCCCCGGTGACAAAGTCGTTTTGGAAGGGCGACAAAACCTGCGGCCTGAAACTGCGCTGGTGGAGCGTACACCGGGTGCCTCAGGTGCAGCTGCATCGTCGCGTGCACCAGCGTCTTCCGCGTCGGCAGCACCATGAATCTCTCTGAGCTTTTTATTCGCCGTCCGGTCATGACGGTGCTGCTCAATCTGGCCATTGTGCTGGCTGGGGTCATCGCATACCGAAGCATTCCTGTAGCCGCTTTGCCCAGCTACGACACCCCGGTCATCAACGTATTCGCTTCGTTGCCGGGTGCCAATCCGGAGACCATGGCGACTTCGGTTGCGTTGCCTTTAGAGAAGCAGTTTCAGACCATTCCCGGGTTGGCCCTGATCAGCTCCACGAGCACATTGGGCAACACGTCGCTGACTCTGGAGTTTGACGAGGGACGCAACATTGATGGGGCTGCGCTCGATGTTCAAGCCGCGCTGTTGCGCGCGCAACGATCATTGCCACAGGACATGACGCAACTGCCGGCCTATCGCAAGGTCAATCCTGCAGATGCTCCCGTTTTGCTGGTGGCGTTGACATCGCCATCGATGCCACTGTCAGACCTCCAGGACTATGCCGAGCATTTGATTTCCCCTACGTTGTCTACGATTGCAGGTGTTGCACAAGTCAATATTTTTGGCTCCAAACGCTTCGCTGTGCGCGTGCGCGTGCAACCGGAAGCGCTGACTGCGCGCAACATCAGTATTGATGAACTTTCAGTCGCTCTGCGGGCGTCCAATGTAAATACCCCTGTTGGTACGCTGGAGGGGACGCAGCAGATGCTGGTTTTGCAAGCCAACAAGCAGTTGCGCAATGCCGGTGAATTCGCTGAGCTGATCGTCGCCAGCCGCAATGGCATCCCTATACGTTTGCGGGATGTGGCTACGGTGGAGGACAGTGTTGAGTCGGTTCGGTCGTATGCCAATCTGAATGGCGAGGCATCTATCACGCTGGCGATTTTGCGACAACCAGGGGCCAATACCGTTCGGGTTGTGGATGCCGTCAAGTCGGCGCTATCCAAAATCAAGGAGCAGTTGCCGCAGTCAGTCACCATGACGCCTGTCAATGACCGCTCCCTGTCGGTTCGGGAAGCTTTGCATGACGTGACCTTGACCCTGATGGGCACCATTGCCCTTGTCGTGATGGTGATCTTTTTGTTCTTGCGGCGCTTTGTAGCAACGGTTATTCCCACCCTCTCTCTTCCCGTTTCATTGATTGGTGCCGTAGCTCTGCTGTGGGGAATGAATTACAGCCTCGATAACGTGTCTTTGCTGGGACTGACGTTGGCCGTGGGTCTGGTGGTAGACGACGCGATTGTGATGTTGGAGAACATCATGCGCCACGTTGAAAACGGGGAAGAACCGTTTAACGCAGCGCTACGTGGGTCCCGCGAGGTGGGGTTTACCATCATTTCCATTTCTACATCTCTGATTGCCGTGTTCATCCCGATCTTCTTTATGCCCGGGGTTATCGGACTTTTGTTTCATGAGTTTGCGGTCGTTGTCGGGTTGGCAATTTTGGTTTCTGCGTTTGTGTCGCTGACGCTGGTTCCCATGCTGGCCAGCCGTTTTTTGAGTCAGGAACCGCACGAAAAGAAACACAGTTTTCTCATTAATTTCTTTGAGCGTGGATTCAATGTCACGCTGGGTCTGTATTCCCGAACGCTGGATATGGCGCTATCACACCGCAAGTCGGTACTGGGCGTTGCGGCGGTGACGTTCGTTGCCACGGCATGGCTTTTCAATGTCATTCCCAAAGGGTTCTTTCCGGAGGAAGACATTGGCCAAATTACTGTCACCACAGAGGCGGCAGAAGACACATCTTTTCCTGAAATGGTGCGCCTGCAGGAGCGTGCTGCGGCGGCAATTCGATCCGACCCCAACGTCTTTGCCGTCAGTTCGTTCAATGGTGGTAGCGGTGCGCAGAATTCCGGGCGCATGTTCATCACGCTCAAGCCGCGCGCCCAGCGCTTACCCATGAAGCAGGTTGTTGAAGGGCTGCGCCGCAAGCTGCGCGACGTGACGGGTATCAACGTGTTTATGCGACCCATTCAGAACTTGCAGTTGGGTGGACGGCAGAGCAAGGCGCAGTTTCAGTACATCCTGCAAAGCGTGCGGGCCGATGAGTTGAATGATTGGGCTGGCAAGTTGCAGGAAAAATTGCGGGCGGACCCTTTGTTCAGGGATGTGACCAGCGACGCCCAGTTGCGTGGTTTGCAGGCGCAACTCTCGATTGACCGTGAGCGCGCCAATGCGTTGGGCGTCTCGATAGAAGCTATCCGCACTGCGTTGTTTGGCGCCTTTGGTGAGCGGCAAGTTTCCACAATTTATCTGCCAACCGACAGTTACCAGGTCATTCTGGAAGTAGCCCCGCAGTCCAAGATGGATGAAAGCGCCATCAACAATATTTATGTTCGTTCATCGACCGGCGCGCTGGTTCCGTTGGCCTCGTTTACCAAAGTGGAGCGGACCGTAGGACCTACGTCTATTAACCACGTTGGTCAATTGCAGGCGGTGACCGTGTCGTTTAATCTGGCCCCTGGTGCGGCATTGGGCGAGGCAACTTCCCGAATAGACAAGGCACGCGATGCGATCAACCTGCCGTCATCCATCATTGCCAGCTATGGCGGCGAAGCGGCCGTATTCAAGAATTCGCAAGGCAACCAGATGGTGCTGATTGTCTCCGCCCTGCTAGTGATCTATGTACTGCTGGGCGTGCTCTACGAGAGTTACATTCACCCTCTGACCATTCTTGCGGGTCTTCCATCCGCTGCGGTGGGGGCGCTGGCGACCCTGATGCTGTTTGGTCAGGACCTTACGGTGATCGCCACCATCGGTATCCTCTTGCTGATTGGTATCGTCAAAAAGAATGCCATCATGATGATCGACTTTGCTCTGGATGCGCAACGGCACCACGGCATGACGCCAGAACAGGCGATCCGGGAAGCCTGTGTGTTGCGTTTTCGGCCGATCATGATGACAACTCTGGCTGCGCTGATGGGTGCTTTGCCCATTGCAATAGGCCTTGGCGCCGGTTCCGAGTTGCGTCAACCGCTGGGCTTGGCAGTTGTTGGAGGCCTGGTTTTTTCACAGGCAGTCACCCTCTACATCACACCGGTCATTTATCTTGCTCTGGACCGTTTCAGTGGCCATGGCCCGGTCACTACCGAGGAAACCCCGGTGGCTCAGCCGCCTATGTAGCTCATTTCCACACGACGCCCGCCGGTGCCCGCATCAGCCGCCATGGCACTGCGCAGTTCCGAATAGCGGTCCGTGCGCCCGCTCCAGATATGGCCAATGGCTGACACCAGGTCTTCGTCAGTGGCGCTGCCTCGCACCAAGCTGCGCAGGTCATATCCCTGGTTGGCAAACAGGCACAGGTAGAGCTGGCCCTCAGTGGAAAGGCGTGCGCGATTGCAGTCACTGCAGAATGCCTGGGTCACACTGCTGATGACTCCAATCTCTCCCGCCGCTCGGTCATGTGCGCCCGTTGCATTCGCGAACCCCCAGCGTTGTGCCGTTTCACCAGGACTGGCTGCTTCCAGCGCGACCAGTGGAAGTTCGGACTGGATGTGTTGTATGACTTCGGCAGAGGGGATGACGTCGTGCATGCGCCAACCATTGGTGGCGCCGACATCCATGTACTCAATAAACCGCAGCACCATGCCGCTGCCCTTGAAATGGCGGGCCATGGGCAGAATTTCCTGGTCATTGGTTCCGCGTTTGACGACCATGTTGATCTTGATCGGTCCAAGGCCTGCCGCCTGTGCGGCATGGATGCCGTCAAGCACATTTGCCACTGGAAAGTCCACATCGTTCATGCTACGGAAAACGGCATCGTCCAGCCCATCCAGGCTGACGGTCACGCGCTGCAAACCGGCTGCCTTCAGTGCTTTCGCTTTGCGTGCCAAAAGGGCGCCGTTGGTTGTCAGCGTCAGGTCCAGAGGGTTGCCGTCCAGCGTACGTAGTGCGGCCAGTTGCTCAATCAAACCCTCAATATTTTTCCTCAAAAGAGGTTCCCCGCCGGTGAGTCTGATCTTTTGCACGCCATGCTTCACAAACTGCCGGGCAATCCGCACAATTTCTTCAAACGACAAAAGGGATGTGTGGGGCAGGTAAGCGTAGTCCTTGTCAAAAATCTCCTTGGGCATGCAGTAGTTGCATCGGAAGTTGCAACGGTCGGTCACACTGATGCGCAGGTCGCGCAGATTGCGCCCCAATTTGTCGCTCACCTGGCCATTCGCAGACATACTATTCGCTGCGACCAAAGACGATGCAGGAACTGACAGGCTGCCCGCACGCAGGTCCACCACAGGGATAAATTTGGGGCTGAAGCGTTCTGTCATGGTCGCTATTGTCCATAAAAAAGCCCGCATGAAGCGGGCTCGTTTGAAGGGGCGCTTGACTAGCCTCCGTGAATCTTCATCATCAATGGGACGATCAGCAAGGCCACGATGTTGATGATCTTGATCAGCGGGTTGATTGCCGGGCCGGCGGTGTCCTTGTAGGGGTCACCTACGGTGTCACCGGTGACCGCTGCCTTGTGGGTTTCAGAACCCTTGCCGCCGTGGTGGCCGTCTTCAATGTACTTCTTGGCGTTGTCCCAGGCACCACCACCGGTACACATGGAAATGGCCACGAACAGTCCGGTCACGATGGTGCCCATCAGCAGGCCGCCCAAAGCCGCAGGGCCGAGGACCAGACCCACCAGAATGGGCGCAACCACTGGCAACAGACTCGGGATCATCATTTCCTTGATGGCTGCTGTTGTCAGCATGTCGACTGCTGTGTCGTACTCGGGCTTGCCGGTGCCGTCCATGATGCCTTTGATATCGCGGAACTGGCGGCGGACTTCGACCACCACCGAGCCAGCGGCGCGGCCCACAGCCTCCATCGCCATGGCACCAAACAGGTAGGGGATCAGGCCGCCAATGAACAAGCCAATGATGACCATGGGGTTGCTCAGGTCAAACGTGATGTGGCGTCCGTAGGCTTCGAGCTTGTGGGTGTAGTCGGCAAACAGCACCAGAGCGGCCAGACCGGCAGATCCAATGGCATAACCTTTGGTCACGGCCTTGGTGGTGTTGCCCACAGCGTCCAGCGGGTCAGTGATGTCGCGCACGCTCTTTGGCATTTCAGACATTTCGGCAATGCCGCCAGCGTTGTCGGTAATGGGGCCGTAGGCGTCCAGTGCGACCACGATACCAGCCATGCTCAGCATGGAGGTGGCTGCAATGGCAATGCCGTACAGGCCACCCAGTGCAAACGCGGTGTAGATGGCCATGCAGACAAAGATCACAGGCCATGCAGTAGAACGCATGGACACGCCCAAACCGGCAATGATGTTGGTGCCGTGGCCGGTAGTAGACGCTTGCGCAATGTGTTGCACCGGGCTGTATTGCGTGCCGGTATAGAACTCGGTAATCCAGACCAGAGCAGCAGTCAGGATAAGGCCAACGGCACAGGCACCAAACAGTTTCATTTGTGCGCCGGTTCCACCCAAAGCGTTGTCAGCAATCATGGACTGGGTCACGAAGTAGAACGCGATCAATGACAGCACACCGGCAACCGCCAGGCCCTTGTACAGGGCAGGCATCACATTCTTCATACCGGGCGACGCCTTGACAAAGAAGCAGCCAATGATGGAGGCAACAATCGACACGGCGCCCAGCGCCAATGGATACACCACCGTGCTCATGCCGCCACTGGTAACCAGCAATGCGCCCAACACCATGGTCGCGATCAGCGTCACTGCGTAGGTTTCAAACAGGTCGGCGGCCATACCAGCGCAGTCACCCACGTTGTCGCCCACGTTGTCGGCAATCACGGCAGGGTTGCGCGGGTCATCTTCCGGAATACCTGCTTCGACTTTGCCCACCAGGTCAGCACCGACGTCCGCGCCCTTGGTGAAAATGCCACCGCCCAGACGGGCAAAGATGGAAATGAGCGAGGATCCGAACGCAAAACCGATCAGTGGATTGAGCATCTGGGCGAGATTTTTGTCCGGGGTCATGTTGCCGTTGCCGACCAGGAACCAGAAGAAGCCGGTGACGCCCAGCAAGCCCAGGCCCACAACCAGCATGCCGGTGGTGGCGCCGCCGCGAAACGCGACGTCCAGCGCGGGGCCAATGCCCTTGGTGGCAGCCTGTGCGGTGCGCACGTTAGCCCTGACCGATACGTTCATGCCGATGAAGCCACAAGCGCCCGACAGAACCGCACCGACCACGAAGCCGACTGCGCTCAACTGGTCGAGAAACACGCCGATCAGAATGGCCAGCACCACACCGACCATGGCAATGGTCTGGTATTGGCGTTTTAGATAGGCTGCAGCACCGGTTTGAATCGCCGCAGCGATCTCCTGCATTCGTGCATTGCCCGCGTCTTGGGAAAGAATCCAACTGCGAGCCCAAAAGCCGTAACCTACGGCAATGAACCCGCAGACAAGCGCCAGAATGAGCGCTGAGTTGCCTGTCATAAAAAACTCCTCTACTGTTGTTTCGCGATGGAAGAGACAACGTCAGCGTTGCCTTCACTGCGTTGCTTCCTCTAAGCTCCAGCCCAACAGAGCGGTTCGGAGATGATTGGCCAACGCGCGGACTGTAACTTGAAAAATGAGGGTTTTTTGCCGACGCAAGTGCCGAGTCAGTAAAATGAGGGTAAATACTGACCTAAGACAACTATTTCATTCAGCCTAGAGAGTACCCATGTCACTTGATAACGTTACCCCCGGTAAAAACGTCCCTGATTCTTTCAACGTCATCATCGAAATTCCGATGAACGCCGATCCGGTCAAATACGAAGTGGATAAGGCTACCGGCGCGATCTTTGTGGATCGCTTCATGAGTACTGCGATGCATTACCCCACCAACTACGGGTATGTACCAAAAACCATTTCCGGTGATGGTGACCCCGTGGATGTGCTGGTGATCACACCAGTTCCGCTGATTCCCGGTGTGGTAGTTCCTTGTCGAGCCATTGGTATTTTGAAAATGGAAGACGAAGCTGGCCAGGATGGCAAGGTTTTGGCTGTACCAATCAACAAGATTTTGTCCCTGTACAGCCGTTGGCAGAAGCCTGAAGATCTGCAGCCCTTGCGTTTGAAAACCATTGCCCACTTTTTTGAGCATTACAAAGACCTGGAAGAGGGTAAGTGGGTCAAGATTTTGGGTTGGGAAGGCCCAGAGTCCGCGCGTCAGGAAATCATGGACGGTATTGCTAACTACAATAAGCAACAGGCGTAACAGCTGAAAGCGGCAGGTCACAAAGACTTGCCGAATCCTTGCCAAGGATTCCGCCCGGCGTTTTGGGTAGATCGGTTTCCTTGACGATGAAGTGCGTCAGTGGGTAGGTGAAGTGTATGATCTTTACCATGCAAACTGCACAACCCCCCCGCCCATTTGAACAACAGAACAAGCGAGCTGACGTAGTTACCGCCTATTCGGGTCAGTACTTGACATTGCGCCTGGGTGACGAAGATTACGCCATTGACATCATGCGGGTCCAGGAGATTCGGTCATACGAGGAGCCTACGAAAATGGCGAACTCACCGAGTTTCATCAAAGGCGTAGTCAACCTGCGCGGGGTAATCGTTCCTATTGTGGATTTGCGTTTGAAGCTCAATATTGCCAAGGTGGAATACAACGAGTTCACAGTGGTGATTATTCTGAAGCTGCTTGGAAAGGTGATTGGTGCTGTGGTTGACGCCGTGTCGGACGTCGTGAACCTGGACGCGACCATGATCAAGGAGGCACCTCAATTTGAATCGGCCATCGACGCCCGATTTATTCTGGGATTGGCAACGGTGGGTGAGCGCATGCTGATCGTCATGAACATGGAGGCGTTGCTCAATAACGCCGAAATGGGCATGGTTGCTTAGTCCTCTACTATCCGCGGTCGTGGTGTCAGTCCACGACCTTTCTCTTGCGAATTTTTTTGCGATGGGTTTCGCCACCGCTGCCGAATGGGTACCAATTCCCAACGCAGTTTCCAACTCTATGATGGCGTTAAGTGTGTAATCCAGCATACGCTGTAGTGCTGGTACTGAGCGGCGGCAGGCAATGTACCCAAACCCCAAGCGATCTCCGTAGCCACTGATCGTGATGTTCAACGCCAGATAGTGCGTAGGGATGGAAATGGGGTATGCCTCGTCGAGCTTCGCGCCGTTGAGGTAAAGCGACTCGCGTGGACCAGGTACGTTGGAGATAACCAGGTTGAACAGAGGGTGCTTTTCGGCTGATCCGGTCAACATACCTGCGCCCAACGGTGAAATGGATGTAATACCATGCGCCAGTTTCTGCAGACGCGGCATTTTTGCTAGGCGTTCCTTGGCCTCAGTCGTTGACTTCACAATTCGATCGAGCCGTTTGAGTGGATCAGCCTCATTGGTCGCGAGGCTCGCAAGCAGCAAAGACACCTGATTTCCCCCAGCATCAGTTTCGCCGTGCAGGGAGACGGGAACCATTGCTACCAGCGGCTTTTTGGATAGCTTGTTTTGCGCTGATAAATACTCACGCAGGGCACCGGCGCAAATGGCCAAGGTCACGTCATTGACGGTGGCACCGGTTGCTTTGCCGATACTCTTGATTCGCGTCAATGAGTAGGACTGGGCAGCAAATCGGCGTGAGCCGGAAATTTCCACGTTAAATGGCGTTGGCGGTGCCTGGAAGGGCAGGGCCGTAGCGCCATCTGCATAGGACGCGCGTACGATGTCCCATAACCCACTGCCTATTCCTGGCAGTATGTATCTGCTGGCGCGGGCGACGCTACCCAACTGTTGCAAGAGCCCCGCCGGCGCTGTTTTGCTTCGGGACGCCGGATGATGGACAAAGGGTAGCGCCCAGGGAGGTACTTTGTGCTCACTGTCATTACGACACATGGCATTCGCTGCCATTCGAGCACCCGTAACGCCATCGGCCAGGGCGTGGTGAATCTTGCTGTAGGTGGCAAATCGGCCATTTGGTAACCCCTCAATCACATAGGTTTCCCACAATGGACGGTTGCGGTCCAGCAGGTTTCCATGCAGGCGCGATACCATGGCCAGTAACTCTCGAATGCGTCCAGGTTGGGGTAGGGCAAGGTGGCGCAAGTGGTAATCCAGCTCGAACTCTTTGTCTTCTTCCCAGTACCAAAGCCCCATGCGCAGAACCGGTCGCAGATTGAAGGGCGCAATCGCCTTAGTGTACTCGCCCCATTCGTGCAACAACTTGCTGACGTAATCAGGACCAGACCCGGGAGGGGGGGTGTAGATGTTCAGCGCCGCAACATGCATGGGCTGGTTTCGGGTTTCCATCCACAAAAATACAGAATCTGTTGGACTGAGTGCTTGCATGTTTTTTCAGTGCGCTGCTGCGCCTGCCCATTGACTTGAAGGTTAAGAAAACTGTACCTGCATTGCAAACGATTGGTGCACTTCCGTCAATATTCGCTATAAGATCAGATCAAAGTGATACAGTTACTCTAGGATGAGGCTTTCCGCTGCACCGCATGCTGGCCCGTCACGGTTGACGCAGGCTTGCCCCCGACACCTGCAATCCGCAGGGAGACCACGAGGCAAGTGAGGACCTGGAAATTCTTTCACAACCAAGCCTTTGGCAGCATGGATGCGCTGGAGACGCGACAGTTTCACGTTGTGTGCCACCAAGAGAAGTCGCACGAGATAGTCAAATCAATCGCTGAATGGGATCAGTTTATATGTTACGCCTCCAATGCGAATTAGAATAGAGTCCAAGATCTGGCCAATGTGTCGGGGTTTTTTGCCCGAGACCTCACGTCATCATTCTCGGCGTGACACAATCAATGCGAAAGTGTCAAATTCCCAGCATTGGGACGCCTTTTGAAAATGACGGTACTTTTCTAAAACTTATCGGAGAAAGTGAGCATCCATGAGGGTTTACGGCCTAAATGGGGTTTCAGTCTCGTCTATGCCACGCTATAACGCCCCTTTTGAAATCCATATCCACGGCCAAATAGCATTGCGCAAGGACGTGCGCTTTGAGCACGTGGAGGACGCGCTTAAACCACTGTGGAAATATGCGGGAGCGAGGTCACTCTCTGATGGTGCTAGCAGCGCTTACGAAGACGAGCCAGGTATTAAACTGGATGCCCGGGAGCATTTGCTTCAAATGTGCTGGACAGTAGCGGGCGATCATGATTTCCGTCAGACTCTGGATGAACTTTGCATGAATTTAAACGAGATTGCAGATTCCGGGGCTGCCATTGAAGTGACGTTTTATGATGCGGATTTTGATGAAGAGGATGGAACAACAGGAAGTGAGTCAAGGGATGACTTTGTGATGCTGTTTGTTGGCCCCAATCCAGCGGCGATCATGCAGGTCCAGCGCGACTTGTTGGTGCAGGATGTGATTAGTTTGATGGAACGCCATTTTGACGGCGCTGAATTGAGTGGTGTTGTCGCTGAAGTGGATAAGTTATTTGCTCAGCGGTTTGATCAATTAGTTAGTTCGTTGGCGCTTGGAAAACCACCCAATGGATCCGGTGGTAACCATGGTGGCGGGCACGGCGGCAGCGGTCGTAAGCCACGCCACCTGCATTGATTGAAGACTTTTGCATGAAGCTATTGCATCTGTCATTTGCTGACCAGCATGGCTTCATGCGTACTGAAATTCCAGTGAAGTTTAAATGTTAAAGAAAATTGCAGTTGAGCAGCTTTCAGTCGGAATGCATCTCAAGGAGTTTTGCGGCTCATGGATGGAGCATCCGTTTTGGCGGACAGGATTCGTACTGGTCGACCCTAAGGACCTAACTACCATCATTGCCAGCAGCATCAAGGAAGTCTGGATTGATGTTAGCAAAGGTTTGGACGTTCCAGTCGGCCAAGTTGCTATTTCGGAAGCCGAGTCGGAAGCTCAAGTTGAAGCGCAGCTACAGCAAGCTGTTGAAGAGAAGCGAGAGTTGGCGCCGGTGTCCATTGGCGTTGAGGTTGAGCGTGCTGCCAAGATTTGTTTGCAATCCAAACAGGCCGTCATTTCCATGTTCCAGGAAGCCCGGATGGGGAAGTCAGTTGACACCGGCGGCGCGCGACAACTGGTCGAAGAAATTTCAGATTCGGTCGCTCGCAACCCGGGTGCATTGATTAGTCTGGCCCGCCTCAAAACAGTAGATGACTACACCTACATGCATTCGGTTGCAGTTTGCGCAATGATGGTTGGACTGGGCAAACAGTTGGGATTGGACGAAGAGCAAACTCGCGTGGCGGGGATGGCCGGACTGATGCATGATTTGGGTAAGGCCTTGATGCCAATGGAGGTTTTGAATAAGCCCGGCAAATTGACGGAAGCGGAGTTCAAGATTATCAAGACACATCCGTTCGAGGGACATCGCCTGCTGTTGACAGGCCGTGATGTCAGTCCGATCGTTTTGGATGTTTGTTTGCACCATCATGAAAAGACCGATGGGTCCGGATATCCCAACGGGCTGAAGGCTGATGAGATCAGTCTCTTTGCCAAGATGGGCGCTGTTTGTGACGTGTATGACGCCATCACATCAAACCGCCCTTACAAATTGGGATGGGATCCGGCAGAGTCTTTGCGTAAAATGGCGGAGTGGGCCAATGGGCACTTTGACGGGAAAGTGTTCCAGGCCTTTGTAAAGAGCTTGGGTATTTACCCGATTGGATCCTTGGTCAAACTGACTTCTGGGCGTTTGGGAGTGGTCGTGGAACAGACAGGGAAGTCTTTAACGACTCCATTGGTAAAGGTGTTCTTCTCGACAAAGTCCAATATGCGGATTGTTCCGGAAGTCATTGATCTTTCCATTTCCGGAGCGAGCGAAAAAATTGTGTGTCGTGAGGACCCGGCAAAATGGCGATTTGCGGATTTGAATGAGCTTTGGTCCGGCTTTAGCAAAGCCCCCTGGTAAAAAAACGGCGCTGATTGCGCCGTTTTTTTTGGTCTCTAAGCCGACTTGGGTTTCGGATAGTATTTTCCCAACTCCGCTTTCGCAATTGCATTACGGTGAACTTCATCGGGACCATCGGCAAAACGCAAGGTGCGCGCATTGGTGTAGCTGTAGGCCAGAGGAAAGTCATCGCACATGCCTGCACCGCCGTGCACCTGAATGGCCCAATCAATCACCTCGCAAGCCATGTTGGGGGCAACGACCTTGATCATGGCGATTTCATTCTTGGCAAACTTGTTGCCTGCAATGTCCATCATCCACGCAGCTTTGAGGGTCAGCAAACGCGCCATATCGATCTTGCAACGCGCTTCGGCAATGCGTTCCTGGGTGACAGTTTGCGCTGCGATGGGTTTGCCAAAAGCGACGCGCAGCGAGGCGCGTTTGCACATTAACTCCAGCGCGCGTTCGGCCAGACCGATCAAACGCATGCAGTGGTGAATGCGTCCAGGGCCAAGGCGACCTTGGGCGATTTCAAATCCGCGCCCTTCACCCAACAAAATATTGCTGACTGGTACGCGGACATTTTCGAACAATACTTCCATGTGGCCGTGTGGTGCGTCATCGTAGCCAAACACGTTGAGTGGTCTCACGACTTTAAGACCCGGCGTATTGGCTGGTACCAACACCATACTTTGTTGCGAATGCCGGGCAGCCTCGGGGTCAGTTTTTCCCATGGTGATGTAAATGGAGCAACGGGGGTCTCCGGCACCTGAAGTCCACCATTTGCGACCATTGATAACGTAGTCGTCCCCCTGGCGCTCAATACGTGTCTCAATGTTGGTTGCATCGCTGGACGCCACCTGAGGCTCGGTCATAGCAAATGCCGAACGTATCTTGCCCTCCAGCAAAGGCTTGAGCCAGTGTGCCTTGTTTTCTTCGGAGCCATAGCGCGCGATGGTTTCCATATTGCCGGTATCGGGTGCCGAGCAATTGAACACTTCACTGGACCACATGACGCGACCCATGATTTCAGCCAAGGGAGCGTACTCCTGATTCGTAAGCCCCGCGCCTTCGTAGCCCGAGGCCTGAGCGCTGTCGACTGGCAAGAAAAGATTCCACAATCCGGCAGCTTGTGCCTTCGGCTTCAGATTTTCAATCGTCTGCAGTGGCGTCCAACGCTTCCCCGCAGCGGTGTTTGCTGCAATCTCAGCGTGATACGCCCCCTCAGCCGGGTAGACGTTGTCATCCATGAACCGCTGTAAGCGGGCTTGGATGTCTTTTGTTTTCGGGGAGTAGTCAAAATCCATGGGATCTCCAGTTGTGTTGTGCTAAAAAGTCAAACAATGCTCAGGCAGCGCAGGCGAATTTCCATGCCATTTGTGCCAATGGCCGGGCACCCGCGGCGGAGCTCACGGCCTGCGCGCTGGACGCTGTTCCAGCTTCTACCCGCTTCGCAATGCCTTGCAAAATAGCGGCTATGCGAAACATGTTGTAGGCCATATAGAAATTCCAGTCTGCCTTCAGTTGTTCGGGCGTTGCCAAACCTGTTCTCTCGCAATACAGCTGGATGTATTCCTGTTCGCTGGGGATGCCCAGTTCCGCCAGATCCAAGCCTGCGATACCGCGGAACGAACCCGGTGGGATGTGCCAGGCCATGCAGTGGTAGCTGAAGTCTGCCAGCGGGTGGCCCAGCGTAGACAGTTCCCAGTCCAAAACGGCTATGACGCGGGCTTCCTCCATATCAAACATCAAGTTGTCCAGGCGGTAGTCTCCGTGCACCACACTCACCATGTGTTCGTTGCGCGCCATGGCGGGAATACTCCTTGGCAACCATTCCATGAGTTGGTCCATTTCGGCTATGGGTTGCGTGATGGAAGCGACGTATTGCTTGCTCCAGCGGCCAATTTGCCTCTCAAAATAGTTGCCGGGCTTGCCATAACCCGCCAGCCCACGTGATCTGAAGTCAACCTTGTGCAATGCCGAAATGACACGGTTCATCTCAATGTAAATTGCGCGCCGTTGTGTTTTATCCATGCCGGGCAGGGATTGGTCCCACAGAATGCGTCCGGGCATGAACTCCATGATGTAAAAGGCACGCCCAATGATGGATTCGTCTTCGCAAAGGCAAAGCATGTGGGGAACGGGAACATCGGTGTCCTGCAGTCCGTGCATGACTGCGTACTCTCGTTCAACCGCATGGGCAGATGGCAATAACTTGGCTACCGGCCCAGGCTTGGCACGCATGACATAGCTTCTGGCTGGCGTAATCAGTTTATAGGTGGGGTTGGATTGCCCGCCCTTGAACATCTCCACGGTCAGTGGGCCGACAAATCCGGGCAGCTTTTGTAAAAGCCACTCGCTCAACGCATTCAAGTCAAATGCGTGCTGGCCCGAAACGGGGCGAGTACCGAGAAAATGGTCAAATTCGCTCATGAAATGTCTGTAATTGGTGTGGGTGGGATTCAGTTGTCGGCATCAATAATCTGCATCAGAGCATTGCGATCGCGGATCACTAGCCCCGTCTGTTCGATGCGGATCGCGCCCTCGCGCTCCATGGACTTGAGTTCCTGATTGACTCGCTGGCGTGACGCGCCGAGCAACTGTGCCAATTCTTCCTGCGCCAGTTGGAGCCCGATTCGCACCTCCGAAGCATCGCTAAGAGACGGGACGCCGTAGCTCCGCACTAAATGCAAGAGTTGTTTAGCCAAACGTGCACGTAACGGCAGGGTATTGAGGTCCTCCACCAAGCCGTAAAGCTGACGGATGCGCCGGGAGTGCAGTCGCAGGAGCGCCTCGTATAGTTCTACGTGAAGTGCCAAGATCTTTTTGAAATCTGCCTTGGCTACGCACAGGATCGTGGTGTCCCCATGGGCGTACGCGTCGTGGGTGCGGCGATCGCCATCGAATATGGAAACATCCCCGAACCAGATCCCCGGTTCTACGTAAGTCAGTGTGATCTGTTTGCCGGAAATTGATGTAGAGCTTACCCGTACAGCGCCTTTGGCGCACGCGATCCAGTCCTCTGGCGGCTCGCCCCTGGCCGCGATCAGATCGCCGTCTTTATGACGCTTGACGTAGGCGCATCGAAGAATGTCGTGTTTGAGTGAAGGTGACAGAGAAGAGAACCAGCGACCTGCGTTGATCGCTGAGCGTTCGTCGATGGTAAGGATGGGTTCGTCCATAGCTGGTCTTTTGGGTGACTGCATTTGTCGTTGTTGGCTGCTCGATTGTCACTCCCGGTAGAAATATTGTGCGTAATCATTGTCGCGTTCGTGTCTGGCTCGTTTTACTGGCAATCGGGTGCAATTGGGGCTTGGGCACTCCGGACTAGGGTTCCCTATGCGAAAATCAAACGCATACATGAATAAATACCGATCTGCTATCTTGGCCATTGCTTTGCTATGTGCCATGGCCAGTAGCTCTTCCATGACATTGGGAAAAGCACGGGGTGCAGTGCTTTTGGGACAGCCGCTCAAATTGACTGTACCGATTCAGTTGGATTCTGGAGAAGTTCCGTCAGTCTTGTGTTTTGAGGCTGAAGTTTTTTATGGAGATGCCCGACTAGACGCCAGCAGAGTAACAGTAAGCAGTGATTATTCACAGCAAACGCAATCGGGCAGTGTTCACGTGACCTCATCTGTCAATGTGGATGAACCGGTGGTTTCTGTCTATTTGCGCGGCGGGTGCGAATATAGAACCACACGTCGCTTTGTACTGCTGGCGGATATGGCTACTGAAACAGCAATGCCGATGGATGGAATTGCGACGGGACCACAAACTGGCGGACGTATCGCTGCCCAACAGGCATCTCGTGTTTCTGAGGTAAGTGTCCCGAATTCAACAACAGCAAAAATGCGTCCTGTGGCTGAAGCCTCATCGCCCCCTGTATCGCAGGCAAGTGCCCAGTCGCTCCCCAAGGACAATGCAATCCGCCGTCCCCATTTGAAGCTGGTACCCATTGACTTGACACAAGAACGCGATCCAACGTTGAAGTTAACGAACGACTTGTACTTGGGCGAAAGTGAAAACCTCCAAAGGCGGACCGAGGCCGCAGCACTATGGAAGTCGCTCAACGCCACTCCCCAAGACATACTCAGTGCAGATAATCGACGTCAGGCAATGGACACTGACCTAAAGGGGTTGCAGGTTGCGACTTCGAAAAACCGGGCTACCTTGCAAACGCTTGCCAATCGGCTGGAGGCTGCAGAGTCCCAGAGATATGCCAATCCCCTTGTTTATGGCTTGTTTGCCATTCTGGTTCTCTTTTGTATCGGCGCGTTTTATGCCTTTTTTACTGGGCGGGTTGGAGGGCTCGCGACTCTTCCGTGGTGGCGTACCCAAGAAATTCTCAAAGAGCCCCCTTTGTCAACTGACCACAGCAGTGGCGACGACGCTCCGGGGCAAGCCAAAAGGAGCAGATCTGATCCATTGAATACAAGTCGAGATGTGGTTTACACTCCCGCCGTTGAAAAAGCGGCTGCTGCATTAACAGAGGTTGATATTGATCTTCTTCTGGATGAACCAAGTTTGCTTACCGAGGGTAAGACAGCCGGAGTTGAGCGGAGTAGCGGACACACACCTGTGTTGAGTTCGACCTCTAAAGCTGAGGGGCACATTGATTTTGCGCATAGCATGTCGGCTAGCTTGCGTGCGGTAAGCACGCAAGAAATGCTGGATGTTCGCCAACAAGCGGACTTCTTCATGACCCTGGGGCAGCATGACGAGGCCTTGCGATTGCTCCAGAACTGCGTTGACGTCAACCTTGACTCTAACCCTCTTGTATATTTGGATCTCCTGAGAGTGCTGCATACGTTGGGACGCAAAGTTGAGTTCGACAACTACCGGACGGAATTCAATGCGCTGTTCTCTGGGCATGTGCCTGTATATGCCGCCTTCAATCAAGGGGGGCATGGTATCGAGGCCTATCCAGATATTTGTCATGCAATCGAATCGTTCTGGCCATCGGAACAAGCCACCGGTTACATAGAAAAATGTCTGGTACGCGATGACTCTGATGAGAGGGCGCAAGGTATGGATCTGGAAGCATTTCGTGATTTGTTGATGCTTCATGGCATAGCCAAGCGGATCGAGTCAAGCTCTGAGTCGGCTCTGATGCCATTTATGACCGCCAAAGCGGGGAATGTGGAAGTAGAGGCTAGCTATGCGCCAGCGCCGCAGGGAGATTTCAGCAAGCTAGAGGCTACACATTCAGTTTCTGTGGGAGATATGGATCTTGGCGACCTGTCAGGCGATCTTGATTTGCAAAAGTCCCAAGGTAATTTGATTGACTTTGATCCGTCTGACTTTTCAATGCAAGAGCGCAGTTTGACACGTAAATCCTGATCAAAAAATTAGCGTCGGACCTGCAGAGCGCCGGGGTTGACGATGTTGGTCGGCGTGCCTTTGATGAAATTGGTGACGTTGTCAAACGCTGCACCAAAGATTTTTTCATAGTTGTTTTGCTCCACATAACCAATATGCGGCGTGCAAATACAGTTTTCCAAGCGTAGCAGTGCGTGTCCCTGCAAAATAGGCTCATTTTCAAATACATCAACCGCGGCCATACCTGGGCGTCCCCTGTTCAAAGCGCCTATCAAGATGTTGGTTTCGATGATTTCTGCTCGCGATGTATTTACCAACAGAGAAGTGGGCTTCATGCGAGCCAAGTCCGTCTGATCTATGGAATGCTTCGTGGCATCACTCAATCGAAGGTGAATGGACAAGACGTCACTGTTTTCAAAGAATGACTCACGATCCGGTGCGCACGCATGGCCGTCTGCCTGTGCCTTTTCCATGGAGCCATCACTGCCCCATATCACTACGTGCATGCCAAATGCCCGGCCATAGCCTGCCACTAGTTTGCCAATTTTTCCGTAGCCCCAAATACCCAAAACTTTCCCGTTGAGTTCGCTACCAATACCGAAGTTCGGTGGCATAGAGCCCGCTTTCAAGCCAGACTGCTGCCAAGCTCCGTGCTTGAGATTACCAATATATTGCGGCAACCGACGCATGGCAGCCAGTACCAAGGCCCAGGTCAACTCCGCTGGGGCAACGCCTGAACCAGTGCCCTCTGCCACTGCGATTCCTCGCTCGGTACAAGCCTGAACATCGAGGTGAAGCCCGACTCGGCCAGTCTGCGAGATTAGCTTGAGTTTTGGGAGTTTTTCAATGAGCTGACGATTGATGTGTGTCCGTTCACGGGTCAAGATGATCACATCTGCATCTTTCAGGCGAACCGAGAGCTGGCCAATTCCCTTGACCGTATTGGTGTACACCTTGGCTTGGTACTGCTCCAATTTCGCAGCGCATTCCAGTTTGCGGACTGCATCCTGATAGTCATCCAGAATCACAATATTCATGGACGCCATTGTGCCTTGTTGGCGAACCTGCTCTAAAAGGGCACCGTATTATTAAGGTCACCAACTTCTCCAGCTAGCACCGTCAATCAAGATAGCGCTGCTTCACCAGCGGCTAGGCGATCCAGTTCTGCGCAAACGTCAGCCATGCGTCCAGATATCACGATGCGTCCTACGCTGGAGCGACTTTGCCCAGCTTCCAACACACGGACCACGCGCAGCGGTTTTCTTTGTGGGTCAAAAAGGGCACTGGACACGGTAACTTCTAAAGAAGTTGCTATCAATATTGGAGCAATTCGATGTCCGGACTGCGAAGGTGCCCTCTCCTTTTGGGGGTTGACCGCAGGACCGGCAGCACACCAGTGCGCAAAAGTTTGCAGCAGCCTGAAAATGCCCGATTGGGCAAATAGAGCGATGTTCATAGCAGTGAATTTCCAGAGGACTACATGAGCATGGTGTTGCGAATCAACCCCACAGCGAGGCCTTCAATTTCAAAGGCTTCACCCGGCTCCACGACAATGGTTTGATAGTCTGGATTTTCAGGGTGCAACTCGATCAAATTCTTGTTGCGGCGAAAGCGCTTGACGGTTACTTCATCGCCCAACCGGGCGACGATGATCTGGCCATTCTTTGCGTCCTTGGTGGATTGCACCGCCAGCAGGTCGCCATCCATAATACCGGCGTCGCGCATGGACATGCCGCGCACCTTCAGCAGGTAGTCGGGCTGTCGCTGGAACAGGCTGTTTTCAACATAATAGGTTTTGTCTACGTGCTCTTGGGCGAGAATGGGCGAACCCGCTGCTACACGGCCTATCAATGGCAGAGCCAATTGGGCTAAACCGGGTAGAGGCAGGGAAAACTGTTTGAAGCGGGATTCATTGATGGACCGCAATGCATCGCTTTTGAGCCGGATACCGCGGGATGTGCCGCTGACCAACTCAATAACGCCTTTGCGGGCAAGTGCCTGTAGGTGTTCTTCGGCCGCGTTGGCAGACTTGAAGCCCAGTTCATTGGCAATTTCCGCACGGGTAGGGGGTGCGCCGGTGCGGGCAATGGCGCTTTGGATCAGATCCAGAATCTGTTGTTGTCTAGCGGTAAGTTTGGGACTCTCAAGCATGCTGACTCCTTGGTTATGGGCCGATGACTGTTAGTTTGTACACACTGTTTCTGCATCCAGTATCTGTATTTTTAACCAGTTTTGTTTTGTTTGCAAGCAGAAAGATCAAATATGTTGAGAAAGTTGGTTTTCCTAGGTATGGGAGGCACGATTGCGGGGGCGTCGGAAAGCGCGACTGACAACGTGGGTTATAAGGCAGGACAAGTTGGCGTGGCCCAGTTGCTGGTGGCCATCCCCGCACTCAGGGGTGCTTTGGGCGACCACGAACCCGTGTCTGAGCAAGTGGCGCAGTTGGACAGCAAAGACTTGGGACACAACCATTGGAGGGACCTCGCGCAACGAACCCATCATTATTTGTCTGTTGCAGATGTAACCGCTGTGGTTATCACCCACGGTACGGATACCCTGGAGGAAACTGCGTTTTTCCTGTCCTGCGTTTTGCCTGAGGAACTGCTGCGGTCCAAGCCGGTGGTGCTGACCTGCGCGATGCGTCCCGCCAGCTCGTCGGCGCCTGACGGCCCTCAAAACGTCTTAGATGCAGTGGCTACGGCGCTGAACTCTGCATCACAGGGCGTTGTAGTGGTTTGTGCCGGTACGGTGCACTCGGCACGTGACGTTCAAAAGGCTCATCCCTACCGCGTCAATGCGTTGGACTCTGGTGATAGCGGCCCCTTGGGTTTTGTGGAAGAAGGTGCTGTGCGTTGGGTACACCAATGCACTGGCGCTATCGCGGATGCACGAGCGTTCCCGCTCGAAAAACTATCTTTTGTGCCATGGCCCTGGGTCGAAATCCTGGTGAGTCATGCCGGGGTAACGGGCACCGCATTGCGAGCACTGTGCGCATTGCCAAAGGGTGCAACGCCATTATTGGCGGGTATTGTGGTTGCTGGCACAGGAAACGGGACCATTCACCAGGATCTGGAAGCGGCGTTGCGTGAGGCGCAGAAACAAGGTGTTCGGGTGGTGCGTTCCACCCGCTGTTGCCAGGGCAGGGTTGTCGCGGGCTCAACAGAATTCGAATTTGCGCATTCCAACGGTTTGTCGCCAGTCAAGGCGCGCATTGCGCTGATGCTCGAACTGATGCGATAGCACGCAACCAAGATCGCGGACATCAAAAAGGCCGCAGCAGCGGCCATTTTGATGTGCAAGTGTCGAATGCCCCGATCAGCTTTCCAGTGCCTCAAACACGCGGGTCTTGATTACGTCCACATCGCCCGTACCGACAACGGCGCGGTATTTGGGTCCGCTGGCTGCGTCTTTGGCAGCCCAGCTGGAGTAGTAGTCAACCAGCGGTCGGGTCTGCGCACTGTAAACATCGAGGCGCTTCTTGACCGTTTCTTCCTTGTCGTCTTCGCGCTGGATGAGCGGTTCGCCAGACACATCGTCAACGCCCGCTACTTTTGGTGGGTTGAATTTCACATGGTAAGTGCGGCCCGACGCGGGATGCGAGCGGCGTCCGCTCATGCGCTCGATGATGGCTTCAAATGGAACATCAATTTCCACCACATAGTCCAGCGCAACGCCTGCCACCTTCATGGCGTCGGCTTGGGGAATGGTGCGGGGAAAGCCGTCGAACAGGAAACCATTGACACAGTCAGGTTGTGTCAAACGCTCTTTCACCAGATTGATGATCAGGTCGTCACTCACCAGTCCGCCGGACGCCATGACCGCTTTGGCTTCCAGTCCCAAGGGGCTGCCCGCCTTGACAGCTGCGCGCAGCATGTCGCCGGTGGAAATTTGCGGAATGCCGTATTTTTGGCAGATAAATGTGGCTTGTGTGCCCTTGCCAGCACCTGGTGCGCCCAACAAAATGAGTCTCATAAATACCCTTGGATAGAACTAAAACCGAAAGCGCGGTGGAACAACCCTTGGTGGCTGTTGCCTGCACGCAATTGCCCCAGAGAATAGCATGGGCCGCCTTTGGACTAACTTACAGAAAGACCGCTGTGGGCTTTGACAATGGCTCGCACGCGTTCCAGATCTGCGGGAGTGTCGACGCCCGGCCCCGGCGCGTTGTCCGCAACGTGCACGGCAATACGGTAACCGTGCCATAGCGCGCGCAATTGCTCCAGTGACTCGGTCACCTCAATAGGCGCTTGTTCCAATAGCGGAAACAGACGCAGGAAGCCTGCGCGGTAGGCATAAATGCCGATGTGGCGCAGCGGCGCTGGTTGTGGCAAGGTCAGCACGCCGTTGGCGAACCCGTCGCGCCACCAGGCAATGGGTGCCCTGCTGAAATACAGTGCCAGGCCTTTGGCGTCCAGCACCACCTTGACCACGTTGGGGTTGGCAAAGTCGGCGGTGTTGTCAATGGCGTGGGCTGCAGTTCCCATGGCAGCATGCGGTTGCGCCACCAGCGCTGCGGCCACCGCCTGCACCAGTGCGGGATCAATCAACGGTTCGTCGCCCTGTACGTTGACCACAATATCGTCATCACCCAGTCCCAGCAGCTGGCTGGCTTCGGCCAGACGATCGCTGCCAGATGGATGGTCCTCACGGGTCAGAACAGCCTCGATACCATGGTCCCGGCAGGCTTCGATGATGGCTGGACTGTCACCCGCGACAACGATTCGCACATCCTGCGACACACCTGCGCGCACCCGCTGAGCGACCCGCACCACCATGGGCGCGCCCGCAATGTCCGCCAGTGGCTTGTTGGGCAGTCGACTGGAAGCCAGTCGCGCCGGTATGAGAACCGTGTAACGCATGGGTGCCGCTTACAGCCCGAGTTCTTCGTCGGTCAGCGTGCGGGCTTCGTTTTCCAACAGGACGGGAATGCCGTCGCGCACCGGGTAGGCAAGCCGAGCGCTGCGCGAGACCAGTTCCTGCTTTTCACGGTCAAATTCCAACGGCCCCTTGGTCACCGGGCAAACGAGTAATTCAAGTAGTCTTGTGTCCATGGCTAGATGATAGCTTTGTGGACATCAGGGCTGCTACGCGCGCATCGACCGCATCAAAAAAAGCGGGCTGAGGTACAAACACCAGCGGGACGGCCCACGCGTCGGGTGTCTTAGACCACAGTTTTGCAGCATCTTTTTCGGTACAAATGATGCTGTAGCCCTTGTAGATATTGCGCAAGAAGCTATCAAAATCATAGTGATCCGGCAGTGCAAGGGTTTTTTCCAGTGGCACACCACTTGCACGTAGCATGGAAAAAAACGACTGCGGCTGAGCAATACCGGCCAACGCCAGCAGCGGTTTGGTACCTGGCTCACCCAGCACGCTCAGTGCGACGGTTGTGCCATCGCTGCATTTTGCAAATGGAGCCAGGCTGCGTTGCGCGGTAAATCCGGAAAACGCCGCATGTTCCCCGGTGTGCAAAACCAGCAACCGGTCATCCCCTTGACCTGCCTGGGCCAGCGGGTTGCGCGGCCAGGCTTCACGCAAGAGGCCAGCGGGCAGCAGCCAGCCGTTGCCACATCCACGGTCATCAAAAACACAGATTTCCAGATCGCGATAGAGGGAGTAATGCTGCAATCCATCGTCACACACGATGATCTGCGTCTGCGGGTACCGTTCCAGCAGCGCATTCGCGGCGGCAATGCGGGTGTGGCCCACAAATACCGGCACCTGTGTGGTACGCCTGATCAGCAGCGGCTCATCGCCTGTGTGGTGCGGGGAGGCATCGGGTGCCACTTCCGTGCACGCAGTGCCAGATCGTCCGTAACCGCGGGAAATCACGCCAACCGCATAACCCAGTGATTGCAGATGCTGCACCAAGGCGATTACGGTTGGCGTCTTGCCAGCGCCGCCTGCTACCACGTTACCCACCACGACAACGAGTGCGTCGACCCGCCGGATTTTCTGCAGTCCTAAAGCGTACAACTGCCGGCGCGCGCCCGTCAGCGCGCCAAAAAACAGGGACACGGGAAATAGCAGTGTGGCTAGCAGACCCCTTTCTAGCCAGGCCCGCATCAAAGCACTTTGCAGCGCTTGCCGCCAAGTGCTACCCATCTTGCTATTGGCCACCCGCCTGCGCGGTGGATTGCGTAGCGAAGGTAATCTGTGTCAGACCCGAGCGCCGTGCCGCTTCCATCACGGTGACGACTGATTGGTGCTTGGCGCTGGCATCGGCACTGATGATGACCACCGTATCCTTGCCCGCCTTGGCGCCCTCAGTCATGGCCATGGCAACGCTGTCCAGGCTGCGGCCGACGACGGGCGTGCGGTTGACGCTGTAGGAGCCATCTGCGCTGACAGCCACGATGAGTTCTTTGGCATAGTCTCGCTGCGCGTCGGTGTCTGCCACGGGCAGCTTGAGCTGCATCTCGGTGAACTTGCTGTAGGTGGTGGACAGCATCAAAAAGATCAGTACCACCAACAGCACGTCAATAAACGGAATCAGGTTGATCTCGGGCTCGTCCTGTTTGCGCGGGCGAAAATTCATGGCTTTATTTGCGGAACACTTTAAGGTGACGCGCCAGATGTTCTGCCCCGAGTTCCAGTGTCAAAAGGTAGGCATCGACCCGGCCCCGGAAGTAACGCCAGAAAATCAGTGACGGAATGGCCACGATAAGGCCGAACGCCGTGTTGTACAACGCGATCGATATGCCGTGCGCCAGCTGCGCCGGGTTGCCACCGGTTGCACCACCGGGTGCCTGGGAGCCAAAAATTTCAATCATGCCCACGACGGTGCCAAAAAGACCCATCAGGGGTGCAGCCGAGGCAATGGTTGCCAGGGCGCTCAGGCGCTGCTCCAGTCGATGTGCCACGATGCGCCCGGTGCTCTCCATAATGGCGCGCAGGTCGTCCTCGGTGCAGCGGCCGTCAGAGTTGATGGCGCGCAGGCCACTGGCCAAAACTTCTCCAAGGGCGGAGTTCTTTTCCAGCTGCGAGACGACATCGGGGCCAGGAATGGCAGTGCGGGTAACGCTCAATACTTCATCCAACAGGCGTGGCGGTGCGATCTTGCTGGCTTTGAGGCTTACAAAGCGGTCAATGACAATGGCCAGGGCCAGCACGGAGCAGGCAATGAGGGGCCAGATGGGCCAGCCGGCGGCTTGTATGATGGAAAACAAATGATCACCTTGTCCAAATGAAATGCTGTGCAATTATGGCCCAGCCTTGCGGGACCGCCACACCGTATGAATGACCCATCCTCCACGCTTGCGGCAACGCGTCTGTGGCAAGTGGGTGCGTTGTGCCGCGCCGTAGCAGACGCGCTGGATGCGCGCTTCAACCCGGTCAGTGTGGGTGGCGAGATCAGCGGCTTTACCCGCGCTGCCAGCGGTCACTGCTACTTTTCACTGAAGGATGACACCGGCCAGTTGCGCTGTGCCATGTTTCGCCGTGCTGCCGGAATGCTGGATTTTTCGCCCCGGGAGGGTGACCGCGTCGAAGTGCGCGGGCGCCTGGGTGTTTATGAACCGCGTGGTGAGCTGCAACTGGTGGTGGAGAGTATGCGCCCAGCGGGGCAGGGCACCTTATTTGAACAGTTCCTCAAGCTCAAGGCCAAGCTGGAGCTCGAAGGGCTGTTTGACCCGGTACGCAAAAAAACTCTGCCGGCGCTGCCACGCGGCATTGGTATCGTGACCTCTCTAGGTGCTGCTGCCTTGCACGATGTGGTCACTGCCCTGCAACGCCGTGTACCACATATCGCAGTGACAGTGGCTCCGGCTTCGGTTCAGGGTGACGGTGCTCCGCGGGAGTTGTGCCAGGCATTACTGAGCCTGTATGCATTCGCCCAGGCGCCTGCCAGCGCGCATACCGTGCCAATGGACGTCATCTTGCTGGTGCGTGGTGGTGGCTCGATGGAAGACCTGTGGGCGTTCAACGACGAGCAACTCGTTCGCACCATGGCGCGCAGCCCGGTGCCCATCATTTGCGGTGTCGGGCATGAAACGGATTTCACCCTGGCCGACTTTGTTGCCGATCTGCGCGCGCCTACGCCCACTGCGGCTGCGGAGCTCGTGTCAGAGCCCACGGCTGCTCTGATGGGGCTGGCCGAGGGACTGGGTTCACGTCTGCAGGATGCGGTGGAGCGTTTTGTGGACCGGCAGTCCCAGCGCGTGGATCTGGCCACGTCGCGGCTGGGGCGTCCCTCGGCCTTGGTGCAGCGACAGCGGCTTGCCTTGTCGTCGGTGGAGCAGAGCCTGCAGCAAGGGGCACGCATGGCCCTGCATATGAGGCAGGTTGAGATTTCACGGTTTAGTCAGAACCTGTTGCCCGTGTTGGTGCGTAGCTGGCAGCGATCGCACGACCGCACCCACCGCGCGGCCTTGCGCCTGGGCCTGCTGGACCCATCGCTGGTGCTGAAACGGGGTTATTCGTGGCTGACGCTGGATAACGGGCACACGTTGACCAGTGCCGCGCAAGCGCAGCCGGGCCAGCACGTTAGGGCAAGCCTTACAGATGGAGCGGTTGACCTGACCGTCTCCAGCCGGGAATCGAATTAATTCCTACAATTGAGTCTTTTTGAACACCACACGAGAGGATTCCATGGAACATACCCTGCCTGCTTTGCCTTTTGCGATCGACGCTCTGGCACCTGCTTACTCCAAAGAAACGCTGGAGTTTCACCATGGCAAGCACCACAACGCCTATGTCGTGAATCTGAACAACCTGCAAAAAGGAACCGAATTTGAGACCATGTCACTCGAAGACATTGTCAAGAAGTCCAGCGGCGGCATATACAACAACTCGGCCCAGATCTGGAACCACACCTTTTTCTGGAATTGCATGAAGCCCGCCGGCGGCGGCGAACCCACTGGCGCGCTGGCAACGGCCATCACAGCCAAATGGGGCAGCTATGCCGCATTCAAGGAAGCATTCGTGAAGTCTGCCGTGGGCAACTTTGGTTCCGGCTGGACCTGGCTGGTCAAGAAGACTGACGGCTCGGTTGACATTGTCAACATGGGTGCAGCCGGTACACCGCTGACGACCGCTGACAAAGCTTTGCTGACGGTTGACGTCTGGGAACACGCCTACTACATCGACTACCGCAACTTGCGCCAGAAGTTTGTCGAAACCTACTTCGACAAACTGGTGAACTGGGGCTTTGCCGAAGCCAATTTCGCGTAAAGTTTTTGCAATTGCAAAAAGGCCGACCCTGGGTCGGCTTTTTTATGGGCTGAAGGGACGCCCGATGACCTTGCTACCAGGCTTCACGCCTTTTTTCGCAAACCAGCCCTGGTTCATTTCCAGCACGTAGCGCACCGGCTTGGCCGAGCAGTGCGAGTCCAGCGTCTGCGGCTTCATGTTTTCCAGGTTCACGATGGTGCCGTCATCGGCGATGAAAGCCGCCGTGAGGGGAATCAGCGTGTTTTTCATCCAGAAGCACAACCGGCTTGGGTTTTCGAAGATAAAAAGCATGCCTTCGTGTTGTGGCATCTCTTTGCGGTGCATGAGCCCAATCTCTCGTTGCTCGGCGGTTGCCGCTACTTGCGAGTCAATCCGGTGAATGCCCACAGACAGGGTGGTGCGTTGCAACTGGGTTTGGGGTACTTCCTGTGCGCTTGAAAGGGATGAGCCGAACAGCAGCGCGACCAAAAGGGCGGCAAAAATGGTTTTCATCGTGTGATTGTGTCGCAACCATGAAAAAAACCCGCAGCAGCGGGCCTTTTTCAAATAGCCAGCGAATTACTTCTGGGCTGCTTTCTTGGCTTTGCGTGCTTTCTTGGCCTTCATGGCTTTTTTGCCCGGCGCTTTGTGTTTCTTCACTTCGCGGACAGCGGGTGCTGCTGGTGCTGCCGCCGGGGCAGCTTGGGTTGCAGGAGCCACTGGCATGGGCGCTGCCGGTGCCGCGGCTTGGGCAAATGCACCCACTGACAAAAAGCCAGCAACGATCGAAGCGAGAAGTTTGTTCATCTAATAGATTCCTTGAAAATGAAATGCAGTAGCCGAATAGCAGCACCCGGCTTCACCGATCAGCTTCTAATTGGCTCTGCCCGTATCTTAGCGCCTGCGGAAGTGGGCCATTCAATAGGACTAGAATTTCTGCAAAGTTCCAGGCGCTGCTTGTTGGCTCGCGGCAATCCCGATAATTTACGGAGACATTTTTCATGTACAAGCACATCAAAATCCCCACTGCTGGCGGAAAAATTACCGTTAATGCTGACATGTCGCTCAACGTACCGGATGGGCCTGTTATTCCATTTATTGAAGGGGATGGAACGGGGCTTGACATTACACCCGTGATGCTCAAAGTCGTCGATGCCGCCGTTGCAAAGGCATACGGCGGCAAGCGCAGAATTCACTGGATGGAGGTGTACGCAGGCGAAAAGGCCACCAATGTCTATGGCCCCGACGTCTGGTTGCCAGAAGAAACCCTTCAAGCCCTGCGTGAGTACGTCGTCTCGATCAAAGGGCCATTGACCACGCCGGTCGGCGGAGGTATTCGTTCGCTCAATGTCGCATTGCGCCAGGAACTCGACTTGTACGTCTGCTTGCGCCCCATACAGTACTTTGATGGCGTACCCAGCCCGGTGAAAGAGCCCCACAAAACCAATATGGTGATCTTCCGCGAGAACTCGGAAGACATTTACGCCGGCATCGAGTTCGAAGCTGAGAGCGACAAGGCCAAAAAGCTGATCAAATTTCTGCAAGACGAGATGGGTGTCACGAAAATCCGCTTTCCCCATACATCGGGCATTGGTGTGAAGCCGGTTTCGCGTGAGGGCACCGAGCGCCTGGTTCGCAAGGCCATCCAATACGCCATTGATAACGACAAGCCCAATGTGACCATCGTGCACAAGGGAAACATCATGAAATACACCGAAGGCGGCTTTCGTGACTGGGCCTACGATTTGGCGCAAAAGGAATTTGGTGCCGAACCCATTGATGGCGGACCATGGTGCAAGTTCTCAAGCCCCAAGACCGGCAAAGACATCGTGATCAAGGACAGCATTGCCGACGCTTTTTTGCAACAAATTTTATTGCGGCCTATGGAGTACAGCGTCATTGCCACCTTGAACCTGAACGGTGACTACATCTCGGACGCACTGGCGGCCCAGGTGGGCGGCATTGGTATTGCGCCAGGTGCCAATTTGTCAGACTCCGTGGCCTGCTTTGAGGCCACGCACGGCACGGCACCCAAGTACGCCGGCAAAGACTACGTCAACCCGGGCTCTGAAATTTTGTCGGCCGAGATGATGCTGCGCCACATGGGCTGGGTGGAGGCGGCAGACCTGATCATCAGCTCCATGAAAAAATCCATACAAAGCAAGAAGGTGACTTACGACTTTGCCCGTTTGATGGATGGAGCCACCCAGGTGAGCTGCTCAGGCTTCGGCCAGGTGATGATCTCCCATATGTAACAGCTTGCAAATCGAATGGCTGTTATTTGCTATAAATATAGTAGCTGCTTGCACAGTATCCACGGGGTCTAGAGGCCGATTTATCTTGAAAATTGTGGCTATCCTGGTTTGGGGCTGATTTGTTGCGATCGGGGTGCATTGCAGTAAATTTTCGGTTGCCGCTTGAATCGCAAGGTTTTGGCTCCAATTCCCAGTGACGGTGCAATCCTTGGTGGTGGCCGATAGAATCGATTTCATGGCAACCAATAACCCGTTCAAACCACCAGAAACTCCTATCAAGCAGCCGGATCGCGACGACAGTGGCGCGGTGGTGATGGAGCGTAGAACCCAGCGCGTCAAGCCGCCGCAGATGTACCAGGTGGTCATGCTCAATGATGACTACACACCGATGGAGTTTGTGGTGGTGGTGATTCAGGAGTTCTTTGGCAAAGACCTGGAAGCCGCCACGCGCATCATGCTGAAGATCCATCTCGATGGCAAAGCGGTGTGCGGGGTTTACTCGCGTGACGTGGCTGTTACCAAGGTGGATCAGGTGCTGGAGGCGGCGCACAAGGCGGGGCACCCTTTGAAGTGTGTGTGTGAACCCGTGGAAATGTAGCGTGATATCCAACCAGTCAAAACGTAATGCCGGAAACGGTTTACAGTTAATCATCAACGCAAGGTAAAAGGAAATCACATGATTGCCCAAGAATTGGAAGTCAGCCTGCACATGGCGTTTGTGGAAGCGCGCCAGCAGCGCCACGAGTTCATTACCGTGGAGCATTTGTTACTCGCGTTGCTGGACAACCCCAGTGCCGCAGAAGTGTTACGCGCCTGCTCTGCCAACATCGACGATTTGCGCAAGTCGCTGTCGAATTTCATCAAGGACAACACGCCACAGGTGGCCGGTGCCGATGACGTGGATACGCAGCCCACACTGGGGTTTCAGCGTGTCATTCAGCGCGCCATCATGCACGTGCAGTCCACGGGCAGCGGCAAGAAGGAAGTCACCGGCGCCAACGTGTTGGTGGCCATTTTTGGCGAAAAAGATTCGCACGCGGTCTACTATTTGCACCAGCAGGGCGTGACCCGTCTGGACGTGGTGAACTTCATTGCCCACGGCATCAAGAAGAGCGACCCGCCCGAGTCCACAAAGTCCAGTGAGAACCCGGCCGAAGCGGAAGAGGGCGCGGGCGGTGAAAAGAATGAAAAAGCCTCACCACTTGAGCAGTTCACCCAGAACCTGAACCAGCTGGCCTCTGAGGGCAAGATTGACCCGTTGATTGGCCGCGAGTATGAGGTGGAGCGCGTGATTCAAATCTTGTGCCGCCGACGCAAGAACAACCCTCTGCTGGTGGGAGAAGCCGGTGTTGGCAAGACCGCCATCGCTGAGGGACTGGCTTGGCGCATCACCCAAAAAGATGTTCCTGAAATTCTGGCTGAAGCCATTGTGTACTCGCTGGATATGGGCGCCCTGCTGGCGGGCACCAAATACCGGGGGGACTTCGAGCAGCGCCTCAAAGGCGTGTTGAAGTCGCTTAAAGACAAGCCCAACGCCATCTTGTTCATTGACGAAATCCACACCCTGATTGGCGCCGGCGCGGCCTCTGGCGGCACGCTGGATGCATCCAACTTGCTCAAGCCGGGTCTGAGTTCCGGCGCGCTCAAGTGCATAGGTGCAACCACGTTTACCGAGTACCGTGGCATTTTTGAGAAAGACGCCGCCCTGTCCCGCCGTTTTCAGAAGGTGGACGTGGTGGAGCCCACCATCGAACAGACCGTCGATATTTTGAAGGGACTCAAATCACGTTTCGAAGAGCACCACAACGTCAAGTACGCAGTGGCCGCCCTGCAAGCAGCGGCCGAATTAAGTGCCAAGTACATCAACGACCGGCATTTGCCCGACAAGGCGATTGACGTGATTGACGAAGCCGGAGCCGCCCAACGCATTCTGCCACCCAGCAAGCGCAAAAAAATCATCAGCAAGGCGGAGGTTGAAGAGATTGTGGCCAAGATCGCGCGCATTCCTGCAGCCAATGTTTCCAACGACGACCGTGGCAAGCTCAAGACGCTAGAGCGTGACTTGCGCAACGTGGTGTTCGGGCAAGACAAGGCGCTCGACGTGTTGTCGTCCGCGGTGAAGATGGCGCGCTCAGGCATTGGCAAGGGCGACAAGCCCATTGGCTCATTCCTGTTCAGTGGCCCCACCGGTGTGGGCAAGACGGAAGCGGCCAAGCAATTGGCCTACATCATGGGCATTGACCTGATTCGCTTTGATATGAGCGAATACATGGAGCAGCACGCTGTGAGTCGCCTGATTGGCGCACCGCCCGGCTACGTAGGCTTTGACCAGGGTGGCCTATTGACTGAAGCCATCACCAAGAAGCCGCATTGCGTACTGTTGCTGGATGAAATCGAGAAGGCACACCCTGCCATCTTTAACGTGCTGCTGCAGGTCATGGACCACGGAACGTTGACCGACAACAATGGGCGCAAGGCTGACTTCCGCAATGTGATCATCGTGATGACGACCAATGCGGGTGCGGAGACCATGAACAAGGCCAGCATTGGCTTCACGAATCCGCGCGAAGCCGGAGATGAAGCGGCTGACATCAAACGCCTGTTTACGCCTGAGTTCCGCAACCGCCTGGACGCCATCGTCAGCTTCAAGTCGCTTGACGAGAACATTATCCTGCGGGTGGTGGACAAGTTCCTGTTGCAGTTGGAAACACAACTGGCCGACAAGAAGGTGGACGTCACCTTTACTGACAAACTGCGCAAGCACCTGGCCAAGAAGGGCTTCGACCCGCTGATGGGCGCACGCCCGATGCAGCGCCTGATTCAGGACACCATTCGCCGCGCATTGGCAGACGAGTTGTTGTTTGGGCGCCTGACCGATGGTGGACGCCTGACTGTGGACCTGGACGATACAGACCCTAGCAAGACGGAGGTCCTGCTGGATATTCAACCGTTGCCGGAGAAAAAGGGCCGCTCCAAGCCTGAAGAGGCTACTGCGGGCTAATCACTTCACCAAGCCACAGAAAAGCCCGATTCGTGAGAACCGGGCTTTTTTATTTGAAGCCCACGCGGTCCAGCATTTGCTGCACTTTGACCTGGTTCATGCCCACCACGCTGATGGGAAGGGATTCACTCTTGAAGCCGCCTGTTGTCATGGCTTGCAGAGCCGGGTTGTTGAGTGTCACGCCTTTGGCGACTGGCCACTCGTTATTTCCATTGGCGAAATGGTTCTGCGCCGGGGCGCTGGCCAGGTATTCCAGAAACTGGATGGCATTGGCGGTGTGTTTGGCATTGCGGGCCACTGCCCCCCCGGCAATGTTGACATGTGTGCCCCAGCTTGACTGATTGGGAAACACGATGCTGACTTTGTCCATGATGGACTGGTCTTCTGAGGCATTTGACCGCATGAGGCGCGCCAGATAGTAGGTGTTGGTGACCGCTATGCCACATTCGCCGGATGCCACGCCTTTGATCTGGTCGGTATCGCCGCCCTTGGGTGAGCGAGCCAAGTTGGCAACCATACCTTTGAGCCATTGCTCTGTGGCTGCCTCACCCAAATGTTCGGTGACAGAACCGAAAAGCGAAAGGTTGTAGGGGTGTGAGCCGGAGCGTATGCAGAGCTTGCCCTTGTTTCTGGAGTCGCCGAGCTTTTCGTAGGTGTCCACGTCGTCTTTCTTGACGCGCAGCTTGTCGTACACGATCACGCGGGCGCGGGTGGAGAAGCCAAACCAGGGTATCTCGCCACTGCCGTTGGGTTTGCCGCGCAGTTGGACAGGAATAGCGTCCTCCAGCGTTTTGGAGCGAATGGGCTGAAACAAGCCGTCGACTTCACCCCGCCACAGGCGGCTGGCATCGACCAGCAAAATGATATCGGCGGGAGATGCAGTGCCCTCGGCTTTCAAACGGGCCAAAATACCGGCATCGTCTGCATCAACCCGGTTGAGTTTGATACCGGTTGCCTTGGTGAAGTTGGCGTAAAGGGCTTCGTCGGTCGGGTAGTGGCGGGCAGAATAGATGTTGAGGACTTTTTCCTGCGCCAAAGCGGATGTGCCGCTGATGGCAATGAGGCAGGCGATGGCAATGTGGTTTTTGATCATGGAAGTCATCATAATACAAACGCGAATCATTCGCAACAAAAGAGGTGCCAGTTTCTGGATATTGGTTTCATGCAATTTCTCGTCTCTCTGATTGTTTCGCTCATTCTGGTGGGTTGCGCCACGCAGCCCAAAGACGTACCTGCTCCTGCTGTACCCGTGGTGGTGTCCGAGCCAGCGCCCGTGGTGCCACCCGTGGTCGTAGTCGTGCCCAAAATTCCGCCCCGTATTGGCTTGGCCCTGGGTGGCGGTGCTGCGCGTGGCTTTGCCCATGTCGGTGTGATCCAGGTGCTGGAGGAGGCGGGCATTCGTCCTGTGCTGGTGTCCGGCACGTCCGCAGGCAGTCTGGTTGCCGCGATTTATGCGAGCGGCAAGAATGGCAAGCAATTGCAGCGCATTGCTGAAACCATGGAAGAAGCCACCATGGCCGACTGGACCCTGCCGCTGTTCAACCGGGGTATGCTGCGTGGGGACGCATTGGCCCGCTATGTGAATGGCCAGGTCGGCTCGCGCTTGATTGAGGATTTTCCAATGCCGTTGGGTATCGTGGCGACGGACCTCAACACGGGGCACAGCATGCTGTTTCAAAAGGGAGACACCGGCACGGCCGTTCGCGCCTCCAGTGCGGTGCCAGCAGTGTTTCAGCCGGTTCGCATTTCCGGGCGCGACTATGTGGATGGTGGTTTGGTGTCACCCGTGCCAGTGCGCGCGGCCCGTCAGATGGGGGCCGAACTGATCATTGCCGTCGATATTTCCAGCCCACCTGACGGAAATCTGGCTGGCGGAACGCTGGACGTTTTGCTGCAAACCTTTTCGATCATGAGCAAGAGCATCAATTTCTTTGAATTGAAGGAAGCCGATGTGGTGGTTCGGCCAGCATTGGCAGGTGTTTCCAGTTCCGATTTTGGTGCACGCAAGCGCTCGATTGAGGCGGGGCGCCAGGCGATGCTGCAATTGTTGCCACAACTGCGGGCAGCCATCTTGGCCAAGTCCCGTTGAATCGTTGAACCAAAAAAAAGGCCCCGTTTTGCAACGGGGCCCTGAAGGGATCCCTGAACCTGAAGGTTTCGAAAGGACCCGAGGAGACAACTGGCCGAAACAACAATAAGTCGCTTCGATGAATTTATTATGTCAGGGTTTTCCCTTGACTGCTAGAGGGGGCGCTCCAAAAGGTCTCTGGATGGCGTCCGGTCTGCAAATTAACGCTTCTTGGCGACTGGCTTTGTTGCGGTGGTGGCAGTAGCGGCCACAGCGTTGAAGTTGGCTTCAGCCATTTCAGTGGCTTGCTTGACGGCCTTTTGTACGGATTCCAGTGCGTTGTTCGCAGCAGTCACCGAGCTCTTCATGATGGCTACAGCGGACTCTGAGCCAGCGGGTGCGTTCTTTGCAGCGGTGTCAACCATGCCCATGAATTTTTTCTGTGCATCGGCAGCCTGGCCTTCGAAGTTCTTGCCCAGGTCGGCGGTTGCTGCGGTAGCGATGTCATAGAGATGACGGCTGTAAGCAGCGGTCTTTTCAGCCAAGGGCTGGATCAGGCCGGATTGCAGGGCCAACAGTTCTTGTGCGTCTTTCACGCTCAACAGGGACTGGGTGTGGGCATTGGCTTCAGACAAAGCTGCTTTGGAAGCTGTCAGGTTCAGTTCGACGATTTTCTCGACGCCTTCAAAAGCCTTGCTGGTCAGGCCAAACAGGGTTTCGACGTTTGCTTTGTGGGAAGCCATCACTTGTTCTACGGTCATCATGTCAATATCTCCAAGAGTTGAGGTAAAAAATTACTATCTGCCCCGTGACTTGGCCCGACGGCCGGTCTATGTTGCGGTGCAGCATGGTTTGAATTATAGGATTCCCAAAAGACCTTGCAAGTGATTTTTGCTGCATTGCAACAAATTAGAGCAATTTTTCTAAACCGTGTTCATTTCACAGGGACGTCACGCAAGTGTCAGTCCGGGCTGGCCGTCGCGAACCCTGCACCGCGGTGCTGCGTCAGAGCTGGCAAAATGAAGCCATGCTGGAATCACGACCCCAACCCAAACCCACAGCCGAGCCCCGTAGTGCCTATCGCGCATTTCGCTCCGTTGCCACGCGCTGGATGGACAACGATGCCTATGGCCATGTCAACAATGTTGTTTACTACAGCTGGTTCGATACGGCAGTGAATGCCTACCTGATCGAACGCGGTGTGCTGGATATTCACCAGGGTGAAACCATTGGCCTGGTGATCGAAACCCAGTGCAATTACTTTGCACCGCTGGCCTTCCCTGAAACGGTAGAAGTGGGCATCCGTGTGGCCAAGCTGGGGTCATCCAGTGTGCGCTATGAAGTCGGTATCTTTGGCGCATCCGAGCTGACCGCCGCCAAAGGCCATTTCGTGCACGTGTATGTAGACAAGAATACCCGCAGGCCGGTAGCGCTACCGGCACCTTTGAAATCTGTTTTGGAGTCTTTGTTATGACCCTGTCACCCGTGGATGAGGCGATTGCCTCGCGCATGTCGGCCCGCGCCTTCACCAGCCAGCCAGTTCCCAAGGAGTTGATCGAACAGCTATTGCAGGTTGCCAGCCGTGCGCCCTCGGGCACCAACTGCCAGCCATGGAAGGTGTATGTGCTGCAAGGCGCCAGTCGCAACAGCCTGGTCGAGCAGGTGTGCACCATTCACGACGCCATGCGTGCGGATCCGACCCTGGTGCCCCAGTACGCGGAAGAGTACGACTATTACCCGCAAAAGTGGATCAGCCCCTACATTGACCGCCGCCGCGAGAACGGCTGGGGACTCTACGGCCTCATGGGCATTGGCAAGGGGGATAAAGACAAGATGCACGAGCAGCACCAGCGCAACTACCGTTTCTTCGATGCGCCAGTGGGGATGATGTTCACTGTCGACCGCGCCATGGGACGTGGCTCGTTGCTGGACTATGGCTGCTTCCTGCAAAGCATCATGGTGGCGGCGCGCGGGCACGGCCTTCACACCTGCCCGCAAGCGGCGTGGAATGGTTTTTCCAAAGTCATCATGCCGCACATCGGCGCCGGGGCGGACGAGATGCTGGTCTGCGGCATGGCACTGGGTTATGCCGATGAGTCGGCCGTGGTCAACACCTTTCATACGCCGCGTGTGCCGGTGCAAGATTTCACGACCTGGCTGGATTGAAGTGCGCGGGCCAGGACTTGTGCTGGCCTGTTTTTCATGACCTTCGTTGCGATCCAGTTTCTCAATGGCCTGAGCTACGCCACCACCCTGTTCCTGATGGCTGCGGGGCTGACGCTGATCTTTGGCGTGACGCGCATCGTCAACTTTGCACACGGCAGCTTTTTCATGCTGGGTGCCCTGTTCAGCGCGCATTGGCTGGTGAACTGGTTTCCGTCCTGGGGTGACAGTGCATGGCTTTACGCATTAGCTATCCTTTTGGGAGCTACTTGTGCAGCATTGGCGGGGGCTATAGCCGAATTTCTCTTGTTACGCCGGTTGTACGGCGTGCCGGAGTTGTACCAGCTGGTTGCCACCTTCGGTCTGAGCCTGGCCCTGCACGATGCCATGCGCTGGGGTTTTGGCCCCGACGAAGTATTTGCGCCGCGCTTTCCCGGCCTGAGAGGGGCCATCGAGTTGGGTGGCGAGTTCTTTCCGCAGTACCAGGCTTTCAC
>CAJAVE010000393.1 GCA_903945325.1 uncultured beta proteobacterium
ATTTGGTATCGTTCTTCTTGGGTCAAGTGTGTATAGGTCATGGTGCAACGTTTGGGACTGGCCGGTCACAAAAGTGCATCCTATTCACTCTTGGCCCAACCCGGTTTCAAAGCGTTGCACTTCGTACTTGAATCCGCCTTGGTTTTTCGGAGTGTTTATATGCGTTTTCCCCGTATTGCGCTGGCCTTGGCCGCTGCATTTCCTTTTTCTATTTTTGCTCAGGGCGTTGCCACTGAGGCCCAGCTTAGAACCGTGCAAGTGTCTGGAGGTCGCGCACCCTTAGACCCCAATTTGCCCAGCAGCACGGCCAGCAAAACGGCGGAGCAACTTCGCGAGCAAAACATCTACAACCCGGAAGACATTGCTGTCAACCTGCCCAGCACCAGCGTGCGTAAGCGCTACTTTGGTGACCGCAATGCCAATGTGGCCGGGCGGAGTTTTGGAACCCTGCAGCCCGGGCGCGCACTGGTGTACCTGGATGGCTACCTGATTTCCAATTTTCTGGGTCGTTTTGATGCGCCGCGCTGGAATATGGTGAATGTCGAATCCATTGAGCGTGTGGATGCTTTGTATGGGCCTTACTCGGCCATTTATCCGGGCAACTCCATCGGCACCACGCTCATCGTCACCGAGCGCAAGCCCAAGGGATTGGAGGCCTCGGCCAGCATCAAATACAACCAACAGGGCTTTAGCGAGTACGCCACCAGCGAGAACTTCACCAGCAAGCAGGTATCTGCGCGGCTGGCCTCCCGGCTGGACTCGGGCCTCTGGTACGCGGTGAGTGTCCAGCACCAAGACAGCGAAGGTCACCCCATGGGCTATGCCAATGCCGTGCGCGGTGCTACCGCTGGTGCCTTTGCCGCGCCCACCAACGCCGCCAAATTGGTTACAGGCATCGTGTACGACAAAGATCCGCAAAGCCGCGACCGCGCCCTCTTTGGTGCGACCGGCATCGACCACAACCGGCAAGACACGGTGAACCTGCGCGTGGGCTACGAGCTCTCGGCCAGCCAAGAGATCGAAGCGCGCGTGGCCTGGTGGCGCGATGACAGCACGGTGCGCGCTGTGACTGCCCTGCGAGATGCCGCGGGCAATCCAGTGTGGAGCGGGCTGGTCAAAGACGGTACCCGCCAGTTCAACGTGGCAGCCGACGCTTTTGCGCCGAGCCAACGCGATGAGTCGCACCGCCAATTGGGGGCCACCTGGAAGACCCGCCACGCTAAAGGCTGGAACGCGTCGGTGGTGGTGACCGACTACCAGATACTGAGTGATGCTGCGCGCCAGGCCAACCTCGCACAGCCCTTGGCTGAGCAGGGCGGTGCGGGCACCGTGACCCGGCGCGATGGCACCGGCTGGAACACTTTTGAGGCGCAAGCCACGTACACCCCGACCCCAGGCGACTTCGGCAATGGCCAGCACGCCCTGGTGCTGGGCGTGCATCGCAACCAGTACAAACTGCAAAACGTAGTCAACAATGCCAGCGATTGGCGCAGCACCGAAACCACGCTCAACCAAAACTACTACGGCCAAACGACGATCAGCGCGCTCTACGCACAAGATGCTTGGCGATTCGCGCCCGATTGGGTCTTGACCTCGGGTGTCCGCTTAGAGAACTTCGAGTCTTCGGGCGGTTCGCAATTCTTTGCAGGCCCGCCGGTGGCGCAAAACACATTCCCGGGACGCAGCATCAGCGCTACCAGCCCGAAGTTGTCATTGGCTTGGACTGCGGCAGATGACATCGTGCTCAAAGGCAGCTTCGGGCGCGGTGTGCGCTTTCCCAATGTAGATGAGCTCTTTAACGGCACCAAGACGGGTGCCAACATCACCACCAGTGATCCGAATTTGCGCCCCGAAGTTTCTGACTCCATGGAGCTGTCGGCCGAGCGGGAGTGGGGCAGCCATTGGGTGCGCGCCAGTCTCTTCAGGGACGACGTGCAAGACACCATCTTGCGCCAGACCGACGCCACCGTTACCCCCAGCGTGACGCGTGTCAGCAACGTGGGCCGGGTGTTGACCCAAGGCATCGAACTCGTCTGGTCAACGCGTGATGTGGGTGTCAAGGGCTTTGACCTGGGGGGTAGCGCAACCTGGACAGACGCTGAAGTGAAAGCCAATGCCGCGAACCCTGCTCAAGTCGGCAAAAAATGGGTGCGCATCGCCCCGCAGCGCTACATGGTCCAAGCCAGCTACCGGCCCAACGCCCAATGGGTCTTTGGTGCCTCGTACCGTTGGTCGAGCAGCATGTACAACACGGAGTTAAACATCGACAACAACCCCGACACGTTTGGCGGCACATCGAGTGTGAACCAACTGGATCTCAAAGCCAGCTGGAAGTTTGCCAAGCAGTGGGAGTGGGGCGTGGGCATTAACAACGTGGCCAATCGCAGCAGCTGGCAGGCTCACACCATGCCCCAGCGCAGTGTGCAGACTGAACTGCGCTTTAGCCTGTAACCGTCCTACTTAACGTCAAACCCACGAGGATCACCCCATGGCAAGCTCCCCCACCTTGGCCCCGCGCATCAGTTTGCTCTGGCGCATTCATTTCTGGGCCGCGTTGATTGCATCGCCCTTCACAGTCGTTGCTGCATTGACCGGCCTGCTGTATGTGTTTACGCCCCAGATTGAAGGCATCTTGCACCGCAACCTGGATACGGTGCGGGTGCAAGGGCCGCGTTTGAGTCTGGATGCCGCTGTCGCTGCAGCACAGGCGGCTGTACCGAGTGGTGCTACGTTGAAAAGCGTCGTGCCCGCCCATGGGCCTGAGGACAGCGTGCAGGTCTACTTCAAGGCCGCCCCTGGTGTAAATGCGGGTGCAAATGCCGGTGTAGATGCAGGTGGTGAGCACAGCGGTCACCAGCATGGAGCCGCTGCGCCCGCTGCTGCGGCAAAGCCCGTTGCCGCGGCCATGGAGCGCGCTAATGCCGACCGTATCCCGAGTGGCACCATCGTCTACGTCGACCCCTATAACGCTCAGGTACTGGGTAGTTTGAACGAGATCGACCGCTTTGGCATGTGGTCTAAGCGCCTGCACTCGTCCCTGTTGCAACCCGACAGTTGGCGCTGGATGATCGAGTTGGCGGCCAGCTGGCTCATGGTCATGCTGCTGACCGGCGTCTACTTGTGGTGGCCGCGCGGCAATGCCAAGGCGCTGCCGCAGGCTGGCGTGAAGGGGCGTCGCGCGTGGCGACAGTGGCATGCGTTTACCGGAGTCGCCTTGGCCCTAATGAGCCTGGCCATTTTGACCACGGGCCTGACGTGGAGCAAGTACTCCGGCGCGCAAATTCGCAGTGCCATGGATGCCGTAGGGCAAGCGTCTCCGAAAGCGCCCAAAGACCTTAAGTCCACTGTGCTGGAGGGACAGAAGCCCATGGGCTGGGAGGCAGCCTGGCAAGTCGCCGTCAAGCAATCGCCCGATGTGTCCATGCAACTCACCGCGCCGCGGGGTCCCCAGGGCACCTGGCGGGCTACTAACTTTGACCGCGGCCAGCCCGACAAGCGCTTCAACCTGCAACTGGACGCTTACAGCGGGCAAACGCTTTACTTTTCCGGATGGAACGATTTGGCTGCGTTTGGCAAGGCAACGGCGATAGGTATTCCATTTCACCGTGGCGAGTTTGGTTGGTGGAACCAGGCGCTATTGATCGTGTTTGGCGTGGGCGTGCTGTTTTCTTTGGTGTCGGGTTGGGCAATGTTCTTTAAGCGGCGCCGTGCGGGTCTGTTGGGCTTGCCGCCACTCAAACAAGGCGCCTGGGCCAGCATGCCGGTGCTGGGCTGGGTGTCTGCAGGCTTCTTGTTTGTGGCGATGCCTTTGCTGGCCTATTCGGCGGCCGTCGTTGCTTTGATCGAGGCTGGATTGGCCTGGAAGTTACGCCGTGGCGCGATAGCCAAAGCGGTGTCATAGTGCAAGCTTCTCACAGATCGGTGGATTCATAGCACTGCATATCCTGCGCAACTTCACTTTTCTTGCTCGTCTCGTGTTGGCCTGCATTGTGTTGGCATTTGCCACGGCGGTGGCATCGCCCATCGTCAAGCCGCAGAATGTATTGCTTGTGTGCACTGGCTCGGCCGCTATGAAAGTCCCGGGGGACGCCGACGATGGGACGCGAACAACGCTAACCCGCCCTGGTTCAACCTTGGTACCGGGACCCAGCACCACACGGTGCAAGACCGCGCCAAGCTGATGTTGGCCTATGACATCACGCGCCCAATACACTCTAGCCAGCTAGCGCAACACCTTAAAAGGGCGTGGCCAGTCACACTTTATGGATGCCAGCCGCAAAACGGTCAGCAGTGGCGTTATCAACATCAACGGCTTGGCGTTTACCGGAGCGAACGCGCTGACCGGCGCCGACTTTTTGCATTCATGAAGTTCACCGCCCCTAAAGGAAGACAAATCAGCCACTATTTTGTTCCGATAGATCTGACAACCGGCAACTTTTCAAACAGCGGACGCGTCCAAAAACCGCGTTCAAAAGCCATTTTTGTGCGCTTTCAACCCGGCGCTAACAGGTAGTGAGGTTTTGAGTTACCCAACGAGCGGTTGTCATCGTCGGGCTGCGAATTGGTGCAAGCTCTCATTACACAGTCCCCAACGCGTGAAAATTTCGACTCTGACCTACACGTCGGCAAAAGCGGTCTGATTTTGCCCCCACAGTAGATAACTAAGGCGAACCAGTCGTGAATGGCCTCACAATTGATAATCTACCATTATCAATTGCTATAAATTTCTGTTTTTCAATCCTATCGACGCACAAATTAGTATGTAATATCATATTACGTAACACAGTACGATATCTGAGTTTCACATGGGCAGAGCCGGAATTTACAAGTCTGAAGTGGTCCGTGCCCGCGACCGGCTGCTGGCCATGGGCCGCTACCCCTCCATTGATGCGGTCCGAATTGAGCTGGGAGATACAGGCTCCAAGGCAACCATCCATCGCTACCTGAAGGAGCTCGAGGAGGAGCAAGGTGGCGCCACAGGCACCAAGGTTGCTGTCAGCGAAGCGATTCAAGACTTGGTTGGCCGACTGGCGAGCCAACTTCACGAGGAAGCAGAGGCGCGCGTAACCGAGGCTAGCGGCAAACACGCAGCTAACGTGCAGGAACTCAATCAGGCGACTGTGAACCTGAAGTCAGAGGCAGACGGCACCCGAACAGCGCTTCAGCATGCACAGCAGGCGTTGGCGGCAGAGCAGCGAGGACACGCCGGGACCAGTGCGGAACTGCGCGACACCGTTCTGGAACGGACAAAACTAGCGCAAGAGGTCGCCGATCTGCGGGAACGCCTGGCCAGGGAAGAGCAACACCGCCAGTCTCTGGAAGACAAACACAAGCAGGCGCGCGACGGCCTAGAACATTTCCGGCAGGCTGCCAAGGAGCAGCGTGAACAGGAACACCGCAAGCACGACCAAGAAGTTCAGTTTTTGCAAAGCGAGCTGCGCAACGTCAACCAGGCGCTTACCCAGAAGCAGCAGGAAACCACCCACGCCCATCAGGAATGCACCCGCTTGCTAGGGGAACTGGCGCATGCGCAGGCAGGCCTACACGCCACATTGGAAGAAGTGAGGGCACTGAAGGAGCAAAACGGAAGTCTTGCCTATGCGAAGAAGCAAGCCGAAGAGTTTGGCAAGCAGTTGGTGCAACTGCAGGCGACGGTTCAGGCACTGGGGGAATCAAAGGCTCAAGTAAAGGCAATGGCAGAGGGGTTGGCCGGGGACAAGCAGCGGTTGGAGTTGGAGCTTGCCACGGTCCGCGCGACCCTTGAAGCCCAAAAGGGCATTACTGACGCAATTTTGCGGCGTTTCGATGGTGGTGATGCCGACCAGGCCCGGCCAAATTTCGAGCAAAAGGGGCAGCTACCACTTGTCGAGGCAAAAACGACAAAAAATCGTTCAAGAACATAGACTTAAGTCATTTTTTGCCAGGAATTACATGAATCCCGGCCGACCCTCTGCTTCGGCATTGTCAAGGCAGGTCAGAACGACTGCGCCAGTCTCTCCGGCTCACACTCATGCGCAGGGCAGGCCAAAATGGACATGGACAAAATGGAATGGAAATACGTGGCCAAGGGCACTTGCAAGACCATGAAAGGCTGGACTCTGGAAGAAGTAAGGGCTAAAAAGTCCTGATCTGTAGCTCTGGCTAACCTACCCGTTCAGTTCTTTCAAGCGCGAGCCACTGACGAAGGGCTCGCGCTAAACCTAGACAGGTGTCGGCATGTGCCCGTGAAAGTAAAAAAGGGCGCCGGTATCGCTCATGCTGTTGACGTGCTTGCAGCCGGCAGGGGCAACCTGGTAGTCATCCGGCCTAAGCAAAATGTCTCCCAGAAACAAGTCACCCTGCAGCATCAGGCATTCTTCATCCAGTATATGGCCATGGTCCACTACCTGGGCACCAGACGCAATCCGGGCCAGGGTTGACATGACGCCACCCACACCGCGCAAAACCTTGATTTCAACGCCTTCCGAGAGAGGCTCCCACGGCGAAGCCTGCGCGGGTTCGGTTGCATACCACCAGTCTCTTTCAATTTCCGGCAGTTCTTCGGGCGCGGTGAGCTGACGGACATACACACGCGCCCCGGCAGCCCCTGCCACCAACGACTGGCTACGCTCTTTACGCAGGCAAAGCGAATGCGCGGTCAAGGCACCGCTCAAGCCCTCATTCAATGCGCCTTCCGTTACCAAGACTTCCTGCGCGAAGACACCATCCGGCCAGTTCAGGCTGGCGCCTGGCTCGAGCTGAAGTAAATCAATCCGTACGCCCTTTCCATGCCTGAGGGTATGGCTATGCACACCTGCACTTACAGTCGTATAGACACGGTCTTCCCGGCGCAAAGTGACAAATTCACGGTGGGCTTGTGCGCTGCGACGCGCACGCTGCAACAGCCCGGATGCAATCGCAGCATCGCGCTGCGCTAGCGGCCGTGTAACGGATAACTGCGCAGCAATAGCCCCGGCCAATTGGTCCAGGCTTTCGCTGTCCAGTTCAGTTGCATTGGCTTGCGGCTGCATCGTTGGGTACCCGCCTGTGTCCGTGAATGTTAATGAAGACATTTTGCCTCAGATAGTCGTTGCTGTCATTCCGCTGAAACCTGCCATATGGATGCAAAAACCGTAAAGCGCCGCAAAGGCCCGGCTTTTGCATCCGATAGGAGATTTGTGGCGTATTTGATATAGCTGGGCATGTCGCCCGGTTGCACTCAAGCTTGAAACCACTACTAATTAGCCCTGCAGCAGTACTTCGCGAGCACCGTCTGTGTTACAAACCTTGTCATGCGCACCGGCCCGGTCAGCACCTTCTTTTCAAAGGTTTGAGATGTCAGCAACCCATCTGCAGACCGAGAAACTAGAGGATCGCGACGAGCCACCGGATACGCCAGAGCCTGACAGCGATCAGGATGCATGGGATGCGGAGTCCGGCCAGGCGACCGTAACTTTGAACACTACTGACCCGCTGGAAGCCGATTCCCTCCCAACCCTCATTACAAAAGTCATGCACCAGGACGAGCAGGCTCTTGCGTCGCTCTATTCGCGTTTGGGTGGTGCCGTTTTCTCACTGGCGTTGCAGATTACACGCAACACCGCCAGCGCCGAAGAGGTGCTGCAGGATGTTTTCTGGCAGGTCTGGCGGCAAGCGCCACGCTTCGATATCGCACGGGGCTCAGTGCCTTCTTGGGTGCTGACCATCGCGCGATCACGGGCGCTGGATGCGGCACGCAGCTATATGCGTACACCGCAGACCCAGGCGCAGGCCTCCGAAACATTGGACGACTGTGTTGCCAGTGAAGATGCCGGCCCACACGACCTGCTCTTCGCTGCACAGCAGGGAAGTGCGTTGCAGGCGGCACTTGAGAAGTTGGACCCCTTGCGGCGGCAGTTGGTGTCGCTGAGCTTTTACCGCAGTTTGACCCAACAGGAAATTGCGGAGCATACAGGATTGCCACTTGGCACAGTCAAGTCCTACCTGCGGCGCAGTTTGCTCACGTTGCGGGAATCGCTGGGCACCGACGTTGCGCCAGAATTGCAATAAGGTCTCTGAAATGCACATAGAAACCATTCCCCATCCAGCGACTGACCAACCGCAAACCTCAGATGAGGCACAGGCTTATCTGGATGCGCAGCACGAACGCCTGCATACCGAATTGATGGCGCGACTGCGGGCCAGTGTTAATGCCCATAGGTTCTACACCACATTACGCCGGGATGATGCGCCCCCGGTTGACCCGCAGGCGTCGATGCAGACAAGAATTTTCCGTAAGAGCCCGCACTATTCAGTCGAGCTTTGGACACTGATGGCCGGGCAACGCATGCCATGGCCAGCGGGCACATTAGCCATGGAAGTGTTGGTCGTGAAGGGAGAGCTGCGCCATTGCACCGCCCCGGAATTGCCAAGCTTGGGAGAACATGGATATCTGGTGTGTGATCAGGCGTTGAGCGGGCAAGCTTGGGTGACAGCCGCCCCGACTACCGTCTATGTACGCCGCCGGTTGGCATCACTGCAGGACCTCGCCCCTTTAGAAGCCCATTGGTGGCAAATGGCCGCTGCCCGACGCGCCGCCGCAAAGCCAAAGCGCTGGGCACCCTCGACGCCCGGCGTCAATGTCATGACTTTGTGTGGCGATTCGCAGGTTGTTTCTATGCTGGTGCGTTTTGAGGCTGGAGCCTCGGTAGTCGACCACCACCATGCGATTGACGAAGATTGCTTGGTGCTGGAGGGCGACATGTATCTGGGGGATATCCTGCTACGCGCAGGTGATTTTCAACTGGCACCCGCTGGCAGCTCACATATCGGCGAAATGAGCGACTCGGGTGTTACGTTTTACTTTCACGGTGCACTCGATCCCGTTTTGCTGGGTAACTAAGTTTTGTTTGCGCTTGCTGCATCCGGTTTGTTGCACAGACCGTAGAACAGGAAAGCCTCATGCCTTGGGGCAACCGCGAGAAAGCCCCCCATGCCAAACGATCTCTCGTCAGCATTGCAGGAAACGCAGCGACTATCGGACCTCTATGCCTACGGCATTCTGGACACCGGGCGCGATGAAGCGTTCGACCTGTTGACCGCCGCAGCCTCGGAAATCTGCAACGCTCCGTACGCCTATGTCTCGCTGGTAGATCACGAGCGTGTCTGGATCAAGTCTTACCATGGCCTGCCGCTGGAATCTGCCGCGCGATGTGACTCCTACTGCTCCCTTGCCGTTTTGCAAGGCGGCATGGTCATACCGGATTTATTGGAGCATCCGCAAACGGCACATATGACGCATACGGCTGACGCACCATTTTTCCGCATGTATGCTGGCGCGGTACTGAAAAGCTCCCGGGGAAGCCATCTTGGCACACTGTGCGTGCTGGACACCGAACCCCATACATTGAACCAGCGCCAACAATACCTGCTGGAGGGGCTAGCAAAACAAGTCATGGCCCTAATCGAGCTGCGCCTTCACAAACGCAAGCTCGAGCAAGCGATGCAGGAACTGCAGTTGCAGGCCCAGACCGACCCTCTCACCGGGCTGTCCAACAGGCGGCATTTCCAAAAAAGGATGCATGAAGCCTTTGCCCGGCTCAGTCGCGGCGGATCGCACTTTTCCGCTGTACTCCTAGATTTGGATCACTTCAAGAAAATTAATGATACCTATGGTCACGAGTCTGGTGACAGTGTGCTGGTTTCAGTGGCGCGGATTCTGCGGGAGAATACACGAGCGGTGGATACCGTCGCTCGCGTCGGAGGGGAGGAGTTTTGCGTTTTACTGGACCACGCAGATACGCAGCACGCTGTGGCCTGGGCCACTGCCACTCTCCAAAAAATTGCCGCAATCACCTTCGTGACGGACGCGGCGCTCATCAAGGTGACTGCGAGTTTGGGTATTGCCAGTACATCGCAAGTGAGACACCACACGCGGGAACGGGTACTTGCAGATGAACTGCTTCAACAGGCCGATCGCGCAATGTACCGGGCCAAGCAAGAGGGTCGCAATCGTGTTCATGTGTGGGAACCGGTGGAAGAGTCACTGTCTCAGCATAGGCTTGAAAAGTGTGGCGTATGACTTTCTCACGTAACCGGTGTTCTTTCATCCGCATGGGCCTGTGGTTGTGCGCACTATTGTCCGGGGTAGCGTCTGCCCACGCGCAGCCCCAACTCGCCCCGCTTGCACTGAAGGGTGACGCGTTTTTGCTATCTGCCAATATGGCAGATGGGGCGCGTTTTGATATGACCCAATTGCGCGGGAAGGTTGCAGTGGTGTTCTATTGGACAACCGGTTGTGCCGTGTGTCGCGACAGCCTTCCGGAATTGAGGGCAAATACTGTGGGCTGGCGCAACAAACCCTTTTCACTGGTCGCTGTCAACGTCGATCGTCAGGCCGAGGACTGGCTGGCGTATGAAAGTGTCTTAGGCAAGATGCAAAGTCCTATGTCAGGATATTTCAGCGTACGCCCGATTGAGATTTCAGCTTCGCTCAAAAGACTGCCGTTAACTTTGGTGGTGGACTCCAAAGGCAAAGTGATTCAGCGTATCGAAGGCCGCGTCGCGCCGGAAGTATGGGATACGGTGGCTGATCTGATCAACTGAATCAGGCCACGGGGTAGCGGTAGGCGGAGCCCTACTCTGGTGCAGAGTGCGATTGACGGAATCTAGGTTTTTAACCAATCCAAATGCAAAGTTGAAGCGACTGAATGAATGACCGCAGCCCACAAGAGACATCCGCGGCGTGAAATTCTATGACTCCTTGCGCGAAACACCCGACCCACAACCTGCAGGCGCGGCCGACCGCTTTGGGCACACTGCTCGCGCTCATCAATGACTGCAGCCCGGCAGGTCGATTTGTACTTCTGCTTTATGGCGCGCAAATCCCCTGCTCACGTGAGGCTCAATCCGTAGTGTTGAAATAAGGCATGACCGTTTTTTCGGACATAGGCGTTCCAACGGGTTCAACTCCCTTTTTGTTGAGACACAGCATGGAAACAAAAATTTCGCACGAATCAGCTCTGCCGGACGCAGCGCATTCCGACCCCCTCCTTTTGGGCTGGATGGTTGGCTCGCCACCGCCAAAAGAGAAGCTGGTTCGCTTTTCTGATGGAAGCATGCTCAAGTTTCCGCAAAACCGATGGGCCAACAACAACTATCGATCACTGGTTCCCACTAAAGATATATCGCGTGGTTCAGGCTTGGTAGCACCCCTTCCTCGCTCCGATCGACCGGATTTGGATGCTGTTTCGTTTGTGCCCATTGGCAGTAGCGAAGACATGACCTGGGCCGAATCCCTTTCAGCAAACTACACCGACGGCATAGTGGTACTGCACAAAGGACATATCGTTTACGAACGCTATATGGGTGCGCTCGACGCTGATACGCCGCATATTGCCTTCTCTGTCACCAAATCTTTCATTGGCACGATCGCCGCCTGTCTGGTTCACGAGGGGCTTCTCGATGACACTGCAAGTGTTGCGCACTATGTTCCAGAACTTGAAAAAAGTGCCTTTGGCGATGCCACGGTTCGACAGGTTATGGACATGACAACTGCGTTGCAGTACAGCGAGGTCTACACCGACCCTAATGCTGAAATATGGGCTCATGCCCGCGCCGGTGGATTGCTACCTAGAGGTCCCGATTACCAAGGGCCGCAGAGTTTCTATGAGTTTCTTCAGAGCGTAAAGAAGCTGGGCAATCATGGCGAAAGCTTCGCTTATAAAACCATTAACTCCGACACCCTTGGCTGGATTATCCGGCGCGTCACAGGACAGTCGATGGCGCAACTATTGTCTCAACGGATATGGAGCCGTCTCGGTGCCGAGCACGATGCCTATATCACCGTTGATACTGAAGGCACAGAATTTGCCGGCGGCGGCTTGAATACCTGCCTGCGAGATCTCGCTCGTTTTGGTGAATTGATGCGCAATGATGGATGTGCCATGGGACAGCAAGTGATTCCCAAAGCCGTCATTGAGGACATACGCAAAGGTGCGGATCCTCGCAAGTTTGCGCCGGCCGGCTACCACACCCTACCAGGCTGGAGCTACCGCAACATGTGGTGGATATCGCATAACAGCCATGGGGCCTATATGGCCCGTGGTATTCATGGGCAGGCAATTTACATTGATCCGATGGCGCAGATGGTCATTACGCGCTACGCCTCCCACCATATTGCTGGCAACTTGGGCATCGACCCGCATTCGTTACCTGCATATCACGCCATGGCACTTCATTTAGTGAAAGATCGTGGGTACTAATCGACTACTCATCCTCAGGCGATGATTTAGGCGGACGGTAAGACTACTCTGCCTTGACAGCTGGCAAGTTTGAGCCATCTGCAGCCACACAGCCGGCAAGAAATTGTTTGTAGATTCCAAGGTCGGCTTTCTGATTTCTGGTGAGAAATCGAATGACTTTGCCTTGCGCGAGCACCCGCAATGCGCCTTGCGGGTCAACATGACCGGCCGCAACCCTGACGTGAATTGAGATTCCACATTGCAGACATCCGTTGCCACTTAGCGAACAGCCGCAATGTGGTCATTAACTGCAAGGCCGCTGCACCCACCACTGGCCAACTGCCGGTGCTCCCATGATGAATTGCGCTTCCAGATAGCCGACGTAGAAACAGCTTCCGCAGTCTATTTGAACGACTCCTTACTGGAAGATCAATTTCGATCCGCTAGACCCAGTGATGGACATGACCGAGCATTCAAGAACGCAAGCTTTAGGGCAGACAAGATCCAAAGAAGTGCTACTGGATTTGCGTCCCTCCACAAGCCCATTTGCGCAATCCTGGCAAAACTTTCTGCATCGGAGTACACAATCCGATCCGTGGCTGCCGATTCGCATTCCTCGCAGCTTGCTCAAACCCCAGATTTCCCATTCAACGTAGCCCGCAAAAACTCTATGCGCGCGCGGTTCACACCCAGGTCGTCTTTGCCAAGGCGCGAGGCCGAACGCACCTGAATGACCTTGTTGACGGGATCGAACCAAAACTCAACATCGTCCACGTATCCCATCCACCGGCTGGTGTAGTGGAGATACAGATAGTCCTGCGTACTCTTCACTACGCTGACACCGACCTGGGCCTGCGCGATGGCCTTGATTTGGGAAATGGTCGCTGGACCGTCTCCGCGGATATCCAACGGAGCGATCTGGGCAAAGGCCATTTGTAAATGTCCGGGGTAAAGGCGGGCTTGACTGCTCACACTGTTCGGCGTCAGCGCCGGTGGCTTCAGCCGACCGTCTTTCACTCCCAGATCAGTAGGGTCTTTCCCCGCCAAGAAACCCAGCTGGCCCACGCCCGCGGAAAACAATATCAAAACAACCAGGGTAATCAGAATCCATTTGACGGCGAACATGTAGGCACTCCAAGGGGTGTTGCATTTGTGGGGTCTGGCCGAAAAGAGCTGCTTGATTGTTGCGATTATCAAGCGGCAAGGCTGTAGAACTGGCTGGCTGCGGACACGATTAGTCCGTCGGGACTGTGCATCTACCCCTGCTTGATCATGTGCGTGGTTTTGATAGGCGACATACCAGTGCACGCAGGTGAGCATCACTTCCAGGGGGTAGTACAGCCGTTTTATTGAAGCCGTGCACTGGGCTTGGCAGACAATTCCAACTTTCGGAAAATCCGCAATCAGTTGTATGAATAGCACCCCCCCGCTCTCCTTCACCGCCCTGATGCAACAGGCGCGCCCTGCCTTGCTGCGCAATCTCGCCCCTGACCCGGAGCAGGCCCGCCATGCACCCAATAAGGCCGCACGCCAGGTAAAGTCCGGTCATTACGTTGAGGTGCGCCCCACCCCGCTCCCAGCGCCACGCTACGTTATTCACAGCCGAGCCTTCTTTCAGGCATTGGGGTTGGCAGACGAGGTCGCCAGTGACCCGGTTTTTAAGCAGTTCTTCACGGGTGATCTGGACTCAGGCCTGGAAGCAGCAATCGCCGCCGGGGTGTCTCCCACCGTACGCGCCAGCGGCTGGGCGACCGGCTACGCACTCAGCATTTACGGGCAGGAGATGGTGAACAACTGCCCTTTCAGAACCGGCAATGGCTACGGCGACGGACGCGCAATATCGGTGCTGGAGGTGCTGCTCGCCGACGGGCAGCATTGGGAGTTCCAGCTCAAAGGCGGCGGCACCACCCCGTATTGCCGCGGTGGCGACGGCCGTGCTGTGCTGCGCTCCAGCATCCGTGAGTTTTTGGCCTCGGAAGCCATGGCGGCCCTGCGAGTGCCAAGCGCGCAGGCCCTGTGCCTCTTTGTCTCGGACAGTGAGACGGTCACACGTCCGTGGTATTCACCCGGTGCCAAAACCGAAGAGCCCGACCGCATGGTGGACGAACCGGCGGCCATCACTACCCGCGTGGCCCCTTCCTTCCTACGGGTCGGTCAAGTCGAATTGTTCGGGCGGCGGGCCAGGCACAACGCGCACCCGCGTGCGCTGGCCGAGCTAGAGATGATTTTTCTGTATGCACTCGAGCGCGAATATCCGGACTTGGCCGCCACCCTGCACGGCCCTGAATTGACGCTAGCGGACAAAGTCGTTGCCATGGCACGTGAGTTTGGTGTGCGGTTGTCACATTTGATGGCCCATTGGATTCGGGTGGGGTACTGCCAAGGCAACTTCAACAGCGACAACTGTGCACTGGGGGGGCGGACGCTGGACTACGGCCCCTTTGGTTTCATGGAAGCCTATGACCCCGCGTTTCAAATGTGGATTGGTGGAGGTGAACATTTCTCGTTTATGAACCAGCCCATGGCCGCAGTAGTCAATTTCAGGATGTTCTGCACCGCCATGGTCCCCTTGCTGGGACAGGACACTCGCGCCATGGAGGCATTGGAAGCGGTGGTGGAGGCGCTGCCGGACAGCATGGCGAGCACTCTAAATGCCATGTGGGCACAAAAAATGGGCTTGCTTGAATTTCGTGCCGAACTATTTGCCGAGTTGCACACCCTCATGGCACAAACCCCGGTGGACTACACGATCTTCTGGCGGGAACTTTCCAGCCTACCCCAACAGGTGGCGGACTTGCGTCCCAGCTTCTACGCAAGCCGTGGCGCTTATGGCCAAGACCCGGCGGTGATGGAAGCCCGCTGGGGCACGTGGCTGCAGAAGTGGCACACGGCCTTGGCGCAAGACGGGCGTGATCCCTTGGAGGTGTCGGTGGGCATGAAGCAGGTCAACCCCAAGTACATCGCAAGGGAGTGGATGCTGGTAGAGGCCTACCGCAGCGCCACGGACGCCGGGGACTTCACACTGGTGCAACGCCTGCACGCCTTGCTGGCAGACCCCTACAGTGAACAGTCGCCAGAACTTGCCGCGCTGTATTACACCAAGAAGCTCGATGAGTACTTTGACTTAGGCGGTACCTCGCACTGCAGTTGCTCGTCGTAGGACAGGGTTTATTGCGAACCGGACCCCTCACCAACACTCCCTCCAACCCTTACAAGTCAGCCCCTTGCTCAATCTCGGCCCCTACAAAACTCTTTTCTCTGACCGCGAACTCAAGCGTATTGTGTTGGCATCCATCCTGCCGCGCCTGCCTGCGGGCATCAATGGCCTGTCGCTGACCTTGATGGTGCAATCGCTTTACGGCTCGTTTGCCATTGGTGGCACCGTCAGCGCTGCCTATCTGATGGCCTTGGGCGTGGCCTCGCCTTTGCTGGGGCGATTTGTGGACCAGCGCGGCCCACGCGCGGCCATGCTGCCGTTTGGTATTGCGCACGCCATTGCCTTGGTGATGTTGGTGATTGCGGCGCTACAGCGGGTGTCGCCGTCGCTACTGATGGTGTTTGCGCTGGCAGCCGGGATGACGTTTCCCCCGGTATCCATGACCGTGCGTGCCATGTGGCGCAAGTCGAAATTACCAGACGCCACCAAGCAGCTGGGCTTTGCCCTGGAGGGTGTCATCATGGAAACCATTTTTGTGTGCGGCCCCTTGATCGTCAGCTTCTTTCTGTTGTTTGAGGCGCCCGCAGTTGCCTTGTTGTTTTCTGCCTGCGCCACCTTGGTGGGCATCGTGCTTTTTTCGCGCTCGGGTGCGCTTGAGCGCTGGGGTGAGGTCGAGCTGGTTGAGCGTCATTGGCTGGGACCGCTCAAGCTCTTGGGCGTGCGCCGTGCCTTGGTCGTATCCATGCTGTTGGGGGCTAGTTTTGGCTTGCAGGAAATTGGCATGATGGCCGTGGCCAAAGTGGCTGGCAGCCAGGCTGCCGTGGGTTGGCTATTCGCGGCCTACTCCGTGCCGTCTGCGATTGCCGGTTTGATGTACGGTACTCGCCAGTTTTCCTGGCCACTCAACCGGCAAATGGCGTTGGGGCATGTATGGATCTCCGTGCTAAGTTTGTTACTGACCCAAGTGTCCTCGCTGTGGGTGTTTGCGCTGGGCTGTGCGGTGTGTGGCATGGCGGTTGGGCCAGCGATTACTGCGAGCCAGATGCAGTTGGGCAAATTGACGACGGCCGAGTACACGACCGAAGCGTTCACCTGGAGCATGACCCTGTTTATGGTGGCACTAGGCGCTGCATTTGCCTGCGGCGGCTGGCTTGTGGATACCTATGGGGTGGGTGCGCCCATGTTCTGCGCAGCTTGCACTGCCAGCCTGGGTGCACTGATGTGCTTGCGGGTGCCCGAAATATTTGCGCAACCAGCGGCAGCGATCTAGCGCATCGCTACCGCATTTTGGGATTTTGTACACGAATTCTATCGATGGCCCACTATGGGCTACTTGTGGTCAAGCAATGGGCGACAGCTTTAGGCCCACCGATTGATTTAGGCGATCGCCCGCCATGGAATTATTCAGCGACATTTGGATGTCTGCTTACCTTGCGTCCGAGAACCCGCAATGGGCACGGAAGCAAAATTCAAAAAGGACTCATGAAGGGGAACTCAACGGACCACCAGGAAGCTGTCATTCGCCAGCACCCCTATCGACTGCATTCCGGTCGGCCGCGTGATATTCATGGAAGCGCGTTTTTGACTATGGTTGCGCGAAACACCGACCCTCGTCCTCCCACGATCAGGTTGAACACCTCCCGCAACAGCAGCAGCTCGCTCATCGCGCTGCCGCGCAACAAACTGATGGGCTTGAACTCGCCGCCGTAGGGTTTCAGACAAAGTGACTGAATACAAGCAACAAATGATCCTGGCAGAGCAGGTTCTGCGTAACAAACGCATGGCGTGAATATTGCGGGCCAATCGTTAAAACGCATCACGCCATGTATCAAGACCCCACCTCCATCCCATCGACCGATTCCAACGCTGCTAACCAGAGCGCGCTGGCGCATCTGAACGCCGCCGAATTCGCCGAACTGGACGCCATCCTGGACAGCATGCGGCTGCGGCGTGAAGCAACACCAACGTGGGAGTTTTGCGAGGGCTTCATGGCAGCCTTGATTTGCTGCCGCCGCTCGATAGCGCCTGCCGAATACTGGCCGGTGCTGCTGTGTGTGCCAGAGCCTTGGTTCAACGCGATTCAGCAAAAACGCTTTGGCGACTTGTGGCAGCGGCGCTGGGACGCGGTCGTGCAGGCGCTCGACACCAAGGTCGCCACGCTCGACGATGCAGCCGCCTACCAGCCCGAAGTGGTGGATGCCCGCGCCGCCCACAGCGGCCAGCACGCGCCTTCCTTCGGCCAACTGTGGGCCCAGGGCTTCATGGCCGCTGTCAAAGCCTGGCCCGAGGAATGGGCCGGTTCACGCAACAAGCAGGCCATCCAGTGGCGCACCGCGGCGCTGGCGGTCATGGAGGCGCTCACGCGAGACGACACCGACCCGCCCACGCTGGCCGCCTTTGCCGATGCCCCCGAGGCACCACCCACGGTGAGCGCGCGGCGCATGCAGGCCTTTGGTGACGCAATTTGGGCGGTGTACAACATGCGCGAGATGTGGCGAAGCCTGGGGCCACGCATAGAGACCGTCGTCAAAACCGCAACGCCGGGCCGCAATGACCCGTGTGCCTGCGGCAGTGGCAAGAAATACAAGAAGTGCTGCTTTCTGCTATCAATAGCGTAGCTGGTTGCGCAGTATCTACGGGGGCTAGAGGTCGATTTTCTCCGGAATTGAGATCAGCATCGGCAAAATTGGAATTGTTAGCCAATTTGGGTTCGTGTCCGCTTGACAACCACTTTGCGAGGTGCAACCACCGGTGATATTGCGTGGCCACCACATGCCATTCCGCAAGTCATGGGGCGAAAGTAGGTAATTTTCCCTAGTTCACTGCACCTTTCTTCCAATTTTCAGCTGCAAGTCAAAACCATAGACTGACTTGGTCAATGGAAAGGAACCTTGCATGAACGCTCAACCTGATCTCTCCCGGCGTGCCTTCTTCACGGCCTTGCCGGCAGTGACTGCCGGCCTGGCAACCCCGGCCCTCGCTGCGATTGATGCCACCCCGCACTGGTCGATGCTGGTCGACATCCGCCGCTGTATTGCCTGTCAAGCCTGCACCATGGCGTGTTCGATGGAAAACGTTTCGCCCGAGGGGCAGTTCCGCACGGTGGTTGCCACCTATGCCGTGACTGATCAGGCAGGGAAGACGGGCCTGGCAGTATTGCCGCGGCTCTGCAATCACTGCGAAGAGCCGCCCTGCATTCCGGTTTGCCCGGTCGGTGCCACCTTCAAACGCAAGGACGGCATCGTGCTGGTGGATGGCGACCGCTGCGTCGGTTGTGGCTACTGCGTTCAGGCCTGCCCTTATGACGCACGCTTTGTAAACCACCACACCGGCAAGGCTGACAAATGCACCTTCTGCAGTCACCGCGTCGAGGCAGGATTGCTGCCAGCCTGCGTGGAGACCTGCGTCGGTGGTGCACGCATTTTTGGCGATATCAACAATCCACAAAGCGACATCAGCCGCCGCCTGGTCGCAGCCGAGGGCAAGATCCGCGTCCTCAAACCCGAGGCCGGCACAACACCGCGTGTCTTCTACATCGGCCTGGAGCAGCAGCTGGACGGCCGGGTCGATGGTGCCTCGACCGCCGACATGATGTGGCGTCCAGAAACTCAGGGAGCATGAATATGAACACAACCGTTGAAGTCCTTGGCTTTGCACGCGAACCCAGCTGGTTGGCATGGGCCGTGCAATATTTCTTCCTGATCGGCATCTCGATTGCCGCATTCCTCCTGTCGCTGCCCGGCTTGGTTTGGCGCCACCCGGACTGGCGGGGCGTTTCACGGCGTGCGCTCCTGGCCGCCCTGGTCTGCGGCCTGACAGCCCCCGTCGCCCTGCTGGCCGACCTGCACCAACCCGGGCGCTTCCTGAATTTCTACCTGCATCCCAACTTTGGCTCCTGGATGGCTTGGGGATCGTTCTTCATCCCGCTGTATGTGACGGGTTTGCTCGGCTACGCGTGGCTGTGCCTGCGCCCTCAACTGGCCGAAATGGCAAAGCTGCCGGGTCCAATCAACGGTCTGTATCGCAAACTGGCGTATGGCGGCCACGATAACCCGTCCGCGATCAAGGCCGCCGCCCTGTTCACGCTGCTGGGTGCGCTGCTGGTTCTGGTCTATTCAGGCATGGAAGTGATGGTCGTTCAGGCGCGTTCGCTGTGGAATAGCGCACTGCTCCCCTTCATCTTTGCTGTCACGGCGATGACGGGCGGTATCGGCATAACGGCCCTGTTCGAAGCACTGACCGGCAATCGCCAATCGGCACCGCTGCTCAATCGTTGGCTGGTACGCGGGCTGTGGGTGACTCTGGCCCTGTTCGCCGCCTGGCTGATTCTTGGCCTTACCGGTACATCGCCCGCAGCAGCCGATGCGCTGGCAGCAATGCGCTCTTCGTTCGGCTGGCTGATGACCGGCGTATGGCTTTTCGGCTCGACGCTGCTGACCTTGTGGCTGGCACGGACTTACCGCAATGCACTGCTCATGCCGGCCTTGCTGGCGCTACAGGGTGCCTGGCTGATCCGCTGGATCGTCTTCATCGGTGGCCAAAGCCTGCCCAAAATGGGTTCTGCGAACTACAGCTACTCCCTGACCCTGACACCCGACAGCCTGCTTGGCATTGTCGGCATGGCCGGCCTTTGCCTCACCCTTTACATCATCCTGACCAGCTTCGTCCGTTGGGATGACCACGCAATCGCTCAAGGAGATCCAGCATGAAAATCAGCAAACGTCGTCAAGTTCTCGCCCTCGGTGGCCTCGCCGCCTTCGCTGCCGGCTACTCGGAAACCGCTGGCCGCATGGTCGGCAAACTCCTTGGCCACGACGCGCCGAAACACAGGACCGCAGGTGATGCACCGGCCCCGGAATTTCGTGTCGATCGTCAGGGCAAGCTTGAAATCAACACGGCCCAGCAGGTCAGCTACACCACCTGCCTCGGCTGCACCACCATGTGTGGTGTGCGTGTCCGTATCGACAAAGCCAGCGGCAAGGTGCTGCGGGTCAGCGGCAACCCCTACAGCCCGCTGTCCACCGACCCGCATCTGCCGATGAAAGCCAGTGTCCGCGACAGCTTCATCGCCATCTCGGCGCACAACGGCAAAGGGCTGGACGGCCGCTCGACCGCCTGTGGACGTGGCAACGCGGTGGCCCAGCAAATCGATTCGCCGTACCGCGTTCTGACACCGTTAAAGCGGGTCGGCCCGCGCAACGGCGGCCAATGGGAACCGATCTCGTTCGAGCAACTGGTCAAGGAAGTGGTCGACGGCGGCAACCTGTTTGGCGAGGGCCATGTCGAGGGGCTTGGCGCTCTGCGCGACCTGACCACGCCGATTGACAGCAAGCAGCCGGCACTCGGTGCGCGAATCAACCAGGTCGCAGTGCTCTCCAGCGTCAACGACGGACGGGAGAGCTTCGCCCGCCGCTTCTTCCAGCAGTCCTACGGAACGCTCAATTTCATCGGACACGGCTCCTACTGCGGCGGCTCCTACCGCTCCGGTTCAGGCGCGCTGTTTGGCGACATGAAAACGATGCCGCACTGCAAGCCGGATTTTTCCAATGCCGAGTTCGTCCTCTTCGTCGGCACAGCGCCCGGGCAAGCGGGAAATCCTTTCAAGCGCCAAGGCACTTTGGTTGCGAAGGCACGCACCGACGGCAAGCTGTCCTACGTCGTGGTCGACCCGGTGCTCAGCCATGCCGACAACCGCGCCAGCGGTGACCGTGGCCGCTGGCTGCCCATCAAGCCGGGCACCGACGGTGCGCTGGCCATGGCCATCATCCGCTGGTTGTTCGAGAATGAGCGCATCGACAGCCATTTCCTGAGCTTCCCGAATGCGGCCCTGGCCAAACTGAATGGGGAGCCGTCCTTCTCCAACGCCAGCCATCTGGTCGTTGTCGAACCCAAGCACCCCCGCGAACAACGCATGCTGCGAGCCTCTGACCTGGGCGTCGAAATGCCTGAAGACCTGCGCTACAAGGAAACGGATGCCTTCGTCTGCATCAGCCAGTCCGGCAAGCCGGTTTTTCATGATCAGGCCACTGGCCCGGCGCAACTGTTCGTGGATACCGTGTTGACAGTGGGCGGCCAGGATGTTCGGGTCAAGTCGTCCTTGCAACTGTTGCGCGAAGAGGCGATGCGACTCGAACTGCCCGCCTACGCCGAAGCCTGCGGCATACCGGCTGCAACGCTGGCGGGGCTGGCCCAGGAATTGGCCTCGCACGGTAAAAAGGCATCGGTGATTTCGCACGGCGGCATGATGAGCGGCAGCGGCTTCTACAACGCCTATGCCCTGCTCAGCATCAATGCCCTGCTTGGCAACATCAACTGGAAAGGCGGGTTTGTCGCCAATGGTGGCGGCTTCAAGGACAACGGCGAAGGGCCGCGCTACAAGCTTGACACCTTTGACAACATGGTCAAGCCATCCGGCACGCCGCTGGGGCGTAACGTACCCTACGAAAAGACAGCGGAATTCGCTGCACGCAAGGCAGAAAACAAACCGTATCCGGCCACTGCGCCCTGGTTTCCCAATGCGCCCGGCTTGACAACGGAGTTGCTGCCAGGCGGCCTGAGCGGCTACCCGTACGCGCTCAAGGCTCTGATCCTGTGGTCGTCCAATCCGCTGTACGGAATTGCCGGACTGCACAACAAGATTGCAAAGGATATGGCGGATCCGAAGAAGCTGCCGCTGATTGTTTCGGTCGATCCTTTCATCAATGAAAGCAACGCCTTCGCCGACTACATCGTTCCCGATTCGCTGATGTACGAAAGCTGGGGCTGGGTGGCGGCCTGGAATGGTGTGCCGACCAAGGCCATGGGCGCGCGCTGGCCGGTCATCGCGCCGCAGGCGCAAAAAACCCCGGAAGGCCACGCCATTGGCATGGAGACCTTCTTCATCGCGCTGGCCAAGGCCATGAAGCTTGCGGGCTTTGGTGAAAACGCGATCAGCGATCCTGAGGGCAATACCTACGCGCTGAACACACCGGAAGACTGGTATCTGCGCGGTGGCGCCAACATCGCCTGGCTGGGCAAGGAGCCGGTTGCCGACGCGACCGAAGAGGACATGCTCCTGTCCGGCGTCGAGCGTTTGCGTGCGGTATTGGAAAAGACCTTGAAGCCGGAAGAGGTTGCCAAAGTGGCGTTCCTGCTGAGCCGGGGCGGGCGTTACCAGCCGGGCAAGGATGCCTATGACGAAGAAGATCCACGCTGGATGCGCAATCCGATGAAGTCCATGGCGCATCTCTGGAACGAAAACGTCGGTGCCTCGAAGAACAGTCTTTCCGGCAAACGCAACAACGGCTGCGCCAGCTGGGTTGAACCCGCGTTTGCCGATGGCACACCGATGCGAAAAGTCTATCCCGCCGACAAATGGCCGCTACAACTGGTCAGCTACAAATCCGCGCTTCAAAACCCGTACTCGATCGGTGCCACCCGCCTGCTTGGGCTGCATCCGGAAAACCCGGTCCTGATCCATCCGGACGATGCACAGCGCTTGCAAGTCAAGATGGGCGATCTCGTCGAGATCAGCACACCGGGCGGCAGTCTGAAAGCGCGCATCATGGTTCACGGCGGTATTGCACCGGGTGTTGCCGCCATCGAACATGGATTTGGCCACCGTGAACTGGGCGCCCGTGCGCACCGCATTGGCCGGACCCAGCAACCGCAGGACAAGCGCCTGGCGGCCGGGGTGAATCTGAATGATGTGGGTCTGCTGGATCCAACGCGGCCCGATAAATCGCCATGGGTTGACGCAATTTCCGGTGCCTCAGTGCGCAACGGCCTGCCGGCCAGGATGAAGCGGGCCTGAAAGCCCGGATCTAATCGGCATGCAGCCCAGGTGGACAAGGCGGCGCTGCACATTGGCGCGGTAGCCTTTATCCACCGGTACGGCTCCAGCCTGAACGGGCATGTGCACTTCCACGCCTGTGTGGTCGATGGCGTGTTTGAGGAAGTGGCGGGCGTGGGTGACGCTGATGTTCATGCCTCGCCGCCGGGCATCGTCTTTCACCCGGCCACCGGCATTGATGCGGATGCCGTGGCCCAAGTGCAGACAGATTTGCGCCGACGCATCCTGCGATCACATCGGGGTCGACTCAGAACCTCCGCATATTTCCCCGGCGCGCGGACCACCGCTGTGGGATGACTGCGATGCGCATGTCGGTGAGGGTGTTGCGGCCGAGCCCGACTGGGCGACCGACTGGGATGGGGCAGCGCAACCGGCCCCCGACCACGAGGTCGATCAGCGCATCAACTGGTGACCGGGCTGGACTTGGGGTTTTGCCTGGACTTGGGGTTTTGCCAAAACGGTGACTCAGACTCGCTGCCGGGAAGCTATGCGCCCGGCATACCCGGCGCACCGCTATTCCCTCTTGTGAACAGCGCATTTTGGCGGTGGATCGGCCAGGTACGGCCTTTCTGCGGGCGCGGCGAGGATTTCTACGTGGGTTGAGGGCTCTTCCAAGGGCGATACTTGGCCTCATGCGGTTGAAATGCCTATCCGTGCGTGTATTTTACAAGCAAAATGTGCCTCTAGCCCCTGTGGGATATGCGCAAGCAGCTCCTAAAAAAGGAGCAAATCCAAGAAATACCGGAAAATAAACCGTGCAATTCATCCGCGTGTTGGATAAACTGCACGCATGAAATCACGATTAGCCCAAGAAAAACTGCGCGATTTGCTTGGGACGTTTCCTGCCGTTGTGTTGCTCGGGCCAAGGCAGGCCGGCAAAACAACCCTGGCGTTTGCGGAGAAAGACACCAAGCCTAACGCAATCTACCTCGACTTGGAGTTGCCCTCCGCTCAGCGACAACTGGATGACCCGGAAGCCTATTTTCTGGCCCACCAAAACCAGCTTGTGATTCTGGATGAGGTGCAGCGATTTCCTGATTTGTTTGCCGTGCTGCGCGGCGTGATCGACCATCGTCGCCGCAACGGCGAAGCCGTTGGGCAATTTCTGTTACTCGGCTCCGCATCAGGCGTGCTGCTGCAGCAAACGAGCGAAAGCCTGGCGGGTCGAGTGGCGCAACTGGAACTCACACCGTTTCAGGCACGGGAGCTTTTGCCAAGTCACGCGCTGGCGGCTGATCTGAATTCGCTCTGGGTCCGGGGTGGTTTTCCCCTGTCATGGATGGCTGAGACGGATGCCAACAGCCTGCTCTGGCGCGATGCTTTTATCACCACCTACCTGGAAAAAGACATTCCAGCGCTCGGGCCCCGCATTCCATCCACCACGCTGCGTCGTCTGTGGACCATGCTAGCCCACAGCCAAGGCGAGTTGCTGGACCAGTCAAAACTGGCAGGCGCCCTGGCCATCAGTGGGCAAACCGTGGGGCGCTACATTGATCTCTTGTGTGACCTGATGCTGGTCCGGCGTTTACACGCCTGGAGCGGTAACACCGGAAAACGGCTGGTGCGCGCCCCCAAGGTGTATGTGCGCGACAGTGGCGTCGTTCATGCGTTACTTGGCCTGCAAAATCTGGACGCGGTGTTGGGTCATCCCGTGGCTGGTTCAAGCTGGGAGGGCTTTGTCATCGAACAACTACTGGCCGCAGCACCCCAGGCGCAAGCCAGTTTTTATCGAACCAGCCATGGCGCAGAGGTGGATCTGGTGCTGCAATTTCGGGCTGGTGAAACCTGGGTGATCGAGATCAAGCGCTCATCGGCACCCACTGTTTCCAAAGGCTTTTACATTGCCGCTGAGGATGTCAACGCCACCAGAAAACTGGTCGTCGCCGCCGTCGATCAACCCTTCCCGATGAAAGACGGCATAGAGGTCATGAACCCACTGATGGCAGCAAATTTGTTGGCCAGCTTCAGTTCCCTATGATTTACAACGGTTGCTCCAAGCCCTTGAACACCAGTGCGCAAGCGGCTTGGTAGGCCATGCTGGTGCCAAAGTTGCCCGCCATAGCGGCGTAAGCCGTCATCAGCAGGGCCCGATGTTTGAGATTCTCAATGCAGTCCAAGAAGTGCATCACTTCCACTGGACTCAAGACCACCGGCAGCTTGAACGGCTTCTTGGGCTCTGGCGACCAATGCTGTTTGAGCGTCACCCGGTACAAAAAGCGCAGCGCAGAGGTCGCGGTGCTGATGCTCGAGGCCGAAAGCTTACGAGACATCGTCAGGTTTTTCCTGCGGGTCATCGCGCAAAGCCTGTAATCCAACAGCCCTGGTGTACCGCTGTGGGACGACTGCGATGCGCAGATGGATGACGGGGTGCACATCGAGCCGGATTGGGATCTGGCCGCACAATCCGCACGCGTGATTCAGGCAGATTGAGGGCGCATTCGTGGTGCGATACTTGGTCTCAGTGGTCGAAACGCCTATCCGTCACTAGACTAGGGGCCTCGCAATCTGTACAGTTTGTCGAAACTTTTATGCCGTCAACATCTCGACAATCGCAAATGACCATGAATGCTGAGCAACTCATCCGCAAAGTGACCGCCCTCAGCGGGTTCACTCGCTTAGCAGGCGTTGAAGCGCTCTCAGCGGAAGTCGTCGCAGACCCCAGGAGCCTACACAGATGACCACGACACTTCTAGCCCTTCTGGGGTTTCTTTGTTGGACCCTTTTCCTGCTCGTGCTCATGGAGACTGTTCGCTCCAAGCTGGTTCTGACGGGCGAAGTTCCTGCCAACGGCTTCAACCCTGAGAACTCAAATCTGTCGCCGTTCATGCAGCGCCTGGCGCGCGCGCATGCAAACTGCCTGGAGGGCTTGCCGCTCTTTGGCGGCTTTATGATTCTGGCGGTCATTGCAGGCAAATCGAGCATTACAGATCCATTGGCCTACGCGTTACTCGCCGCACGCATTGCCCAGTCGACCATTCACCTGGTATCCACATCGTCACTCGCTGTGACTGCAAGATTCACCGCCTTCGCGGTGCAAATGGGCATCGCCGTGTACTGGGCGATAAAGTTACATGCTGGATAGCAGGGGCCGGGAGATGACCAACGCATCATCTCAACCATTGATCCGTTGCAAATGGCCTCATGGGCTGCCGATCATGCGTCCCCACTGGGCGAGCCGAGATAAAACCCTGGGCAGAGAATGCGCTACTCGCCGCGAAGCAGGACCCCACACCCAAAAATGATTGCGACATTCGGGCGTACCTGCTAGCGTCACCTGCAACAATGAACCTACAACCCCCAACTGCAGTCACTGGGGCACGCCTGCATGCCCTGGACAACCTGCGCGCCATTTTGATGTGGCTGGGAATCGTCCTGCATGTGGTCGCCATCTATGGATTTGAGCCTTCGCCAATCATCTGGCGCGATGAGAAGCGCACCGTGCTGGCAGACCTGCTGATGGCGGCCATCCACGCGTTTCGGATGCCGGCGTTCTTCATTCTGGCGGGGTTCTTTGCCATGCTGCTGGCCAAGTCGCGTGGCCCGGGCGGCTTGCTGCGCCACCGGCTGGCGCGCCTGGCGCTGCCGTTCGCCGTGTTCTGGCCGTTTCTTTGGGCGGCGTCAGGTCTTGCGGCGCTGGCTTTCCTGAACCGGATCGCGTTGGGTCACTGGGGGCTCGACATGGCCGTGATCGCCAACCTGCCGGTTCCCCAGGGGCCCAACACAATGCACCTGTGGTTTTTGTGGATGCTGCTGTGGTTCTGCGTGGCCACTTCGGTGCTGCTGCGCCTGCCGCGCGCGCGGTTCACGCCAGCAGCATCAGCGCTTGCCTGGCTTGCGCGCCAGCCCTGGGGGTTCGCGGTGCTCGCGCTGCCTTTGCTGGCCGCGGGCGCGAGCTACCCGCGCGGTTTTCTGGTGGCCTCTGGCGCATTCCTGCCGCCCTGGAATGAGTGGTTGCACAACGGGCTGTTCTTCGTCTTCGGGCTGATGCTGCATGGCCGCCAGACGGAGCTGTTTGCGCAGTTCCAGCGCCGCTGGGCGCTTTGTGCTGCGGCGGGGTTGCTGTTTTACTGGGGCACTGGCGTGGTGATGCACTTGCACGGGCCAGAGCTGCTGGGCGCTTACTTCTATCACTGCGCAGGTTGGCTGTGGAGCTTTGCCTGCATTGGCATGGCGCTCAAGTTCCTGCAGCCACGCCACGCCGTGCTGGGCTACCTGTCAGACAGCGCTTATTGGGTCTACCTGCTGCACTTCCCTTTGACCATACTTTTTGGGGCCTTGCTGTACCAGCTGCCGTTGCCTGCATTGCTGAAAATCGCACTAAACATCGCCGCCACCACGGTGATCTGCTTGGGCAGCTACCAACTGTTCGTGCGCCACACTTGGGTGAGCACGCTATTGAATGGCAAGCGGCATCCGCAGTTGACACCGGCACTCACAATGTTGCAATCAATGCGCAGACGGCAAGCAACGGCCGATCACCACCAACACTTGGAACAAAAGTGACTCAATCGATTGGACTTGTTTCCGTTTTGGTGCGGGATTACGACGAAGCCATCGCCTTCTACGTCGATGTCTTGGGATTTGATCTCATCGAAGACACCCCACTACCAGCAGAAAACAAACGCTGGGTTGTTGTCGCACCAGCAAGTTCTTCAGGCGCCCGGCTCTTGCTGGCAAAAGCGTCAGGCGGCTACCAGGCACCATTCATTGGCAACCAAACGGGTGGCCGCGTTTTCCTGTTCCTCTACACGGATGACTTTGAAAGGGATTACGCCAAGTACCAAAGCCGCGGCGTCAAATTTGTTCGGGACAAGGTGCTGGCGCCTTACGGAACAGTGGCTGTCTTTCAAGACCTCTACGGGAACCAGTGGGACCTCATCCAGTTGCAACTTCAGTCAAGGTGATGCCAGTTGATTACTACCAAATAAATAGCAAACTATTGATATTTGACGGAGACTTCGGTCACATTTAAATGCCTCAAAAGTGACCCGCTGACCTGCCCGAGTGCCACTGTATGCCCTGACTCGCCCATCGGCTAAGAAGAGGCCGAACCGGATTCAGCGCGCCACGCCAACCCCTTCAACATCGGGTCGCTCAACGCAAAACCCCAATCGACCAGCGCCAGTCCCCCGCCTTCGCCTCGACCAACCGGGGGGCCAGCGATCTCGCTGGTCGTCCTTGAGAAACGCGTGACGTTGAAATTGTTGATTACCACTGAAGGAGTAGAGCCATGGAAGCCATTGCCAACGGAATGCGCCCGATTCACCCCGGCGAGGTGCTGCGCGAAGAGTTTTTGCAGCCCATGGGCATGACCGCTCACGCGCTGGCTATGGCGCTGCAAGTGCCCGCGCCGCGCAACGATGGCGGGCGTGCTGGCGCGCATTGTTTCGCGTGAGGATGCTGGCGAAGTTGCTCACGGCTGAGTCTCCTGCGGGAACAGCGAGACGCAGCGTGAATGGGGACACACCATCACCATGGATGAGGATGTGAAGCCGGACGACGCACACCGCTTGCAAGTCAAGATGGGCGATCTCGTCGAGATCAGCACACCGGGCGGTAGTCTGAAAGCCCGGATCTAGTCCAATGCTGCCGGATTGACCCGCAACATGAGGCGGGCCAGCTCGGCGGCGGAGGACACCCCGGCCTTTTCCATCACATGCTGGCGATGAATATGCACGGTCTTCTCGCTGATGTTCAATTGCGTTGCAATCTGTTTATTCGGCTGTCCTTGCGCCACCAACTGGGCCACCTCCCGCTCGCGGGGTGAGAACTGTGCCAGCATGGCCTGGGCAGCCTGGCGCCGACTGGCCTCATCAATCGCCTCGGCGCTGTGGCGCATGGCTGCGGCCACCGCGTCAAGCAGCTTCTGGTCATTGAAGGGCTTCTCGATGAAGTCCAGTGCACCGGACTTCATCGCCTGCACCGCCATCGAGACATCGGCATGCCCCGTCATGAAGAGTATCGGCACGGCAACACCGCGCTCGCGCAGCACCTGCTGCAATTCCAGACCACTCATCGACGGCATGCGGATATCGAGCAACAGGCAGCAGGGCTGTGCCGGCGTCGCCACGACATCCAGAAACTCTTCAGCCGAGTCATGCAACTGAACGGTCCACCCCACTGAATCCAGCAGAAAACGCAGGGACCGGCGCAGACCAGGATCATCGTCGACCACATGGACGATGCAGGACTCAGGCTGGTAGTTCATGGCAGGGAAGGGAGAATGAAAAACGCATGCCCGGGGCATCCTGGTTGGGTTCTGCCCAGAGTCTACCGCCGTGGGCTTCGATGATGGTCTTGCAGATTGGCAGGCCAAGGCCAAGGCCATCCGGCTTGGTCGTAAAGAAGGGTTCGAACAGGTGGGGCAACTGCGCGGCATCGAGTCCAACCCCCTGATCAATCACATGCACGGCAACGCGGCTGTCCTGCCGCTCAATCACGATGCGCAGGTTTTGCCGCTCGCTCGGCAAATCCCGATTGGCATCCATCGCATTCTTGATCAGGTTAAGGAACACTTGCTGCAGCTGTGCGCCATCGGCCAGCACCTGACAGTTGCCTGGCAGGCGATCTTCAATAACGACCTCGGGTGCGCGCGCCAGCATTCCGACAATCAGGCGCCGCGCCTCCTCGGCGATCCCTGCCATGTCAGCCACTTCGCGGGTTGCGATACGCTTGCGCGCAAAGTGACGGATGCGCTGCACGATGCCGCCAGCCCGCTCTGCCTCTCTGGCAATCTCGTTGGATGCTTCGGTGATCGCTTGTGCCGTCAGGGTGCCACTTTCCTGGCGGCGCAAGACCGTGCGCGCATAGGTGCCGATGGTCGTCAGGGGCTGGTTGAGTTCGTGTGCAAGATTGCCTGAAAGCTCCCCCAGCACCGAAAGTCGCGACAAATGCTCCATCTGCTCCTGACTTTCGCGCGTTTTTGCTTCTGCCTGATCGCGTGCGGCAAGTGAGTCCCGCAACTCGGCCGTGCGGCGCTGCACCTGATGCTCGACACGCACCGTATGAACGATCCACCCGGTCAAAACGGCCAGCAACCCCAGCAGCCATGGCCAGAAACGCCGAGCCAGGCCTTCCGGCGTGATCTCGCGCAAGTAGGCATACGGGCCAATGCGCAGTTCGCGAAACAGGTCGTGCACGGGCTGGTAATCGGCTGGCACGGACCAGCTCATGCCGTCTGATTCAGGCATGGCAAGCAGGGCCATGGCAACGGCTTTGGCCAGCACCGGATCGGTCTGCCGGGTTACGGCAATCGGCCAGTTCGGGTACAGGCGGGTCGATAACGCGCACGGCAAATCCGGGTCCTGTCGCCCCGACAGCACACGAAAATCCTCAAGCCGGATTTTCCCCAGACTGGCCATCTGCTCGGGCAGACAGGTGCGCACGATGCCGGCATCCACTTCGCCACGCTGCACCGCCTCCACGATCCGGTTCATCGGCAGTCCAACAAAGCGGATTTCCTTGAGGTCAGACTCCGCGTCGATACCCTGGCCCAGCATTTCCCGAGCGGCCACCAGGTAGCCACCAAAAGCTTCCGGGGCAACCGCGGCGACCCGCTTTCCCGCAAGATCAGCCAACACACGGAGCTTGGTCTGGTCCGCTCTGGCCAGCACCACCGAGCCAAGGGCGCGTGCCGGATGGCTCTCTTGGGTGTCGAGCGTGGCAATCCGGCTGATGCCAAATTCGGCTTCCATGGTCACGTAATAGCCCGGGTTGGTAATCACCAGATCGACCCGATGCCCGGCAATGGCCAGGCGCAGGCCAGCAGCATCATATTGATCAAGGCGAAATTGATGTGCAGGCAAAGCCTGATTCAGGTAGCGGATGACGGGTGACCAATCAGAAGCTGCGGCCCGCTCGCCCTGGAAGGCGAAAACGCCAATGGCCACCTCCCCACCGAATACCCTGGAAGCCATCAAAAGAACCAGAGCAACAAAGTAAAACGATGGTTTTTTCATTGGCTAGTGACCAAATCGGCTTGCATGTTCAACAGCGAAGCAGCCAGTCCGGCTACAACGAATACAGCTGCACAGGCAACCATTGGCGGTACAACTGAAAGTCGTTGTCGATGCTGAAAACAGGCAACTGGTGGTTGATGGACACGGCGCAGATCAAAAAATCGGTGTTGGAGCCTTGCACACCATTCGCCCGGCAGGTATTGAAGGCTTCGGCCGCTTTCTCATAGTCCTGCAGGGTCAGGGGTACGTCGTCAAACGCCGTCAGCGTGCTTTTCAAAGCTTCAAACTGCGCTTGCGTTTTGATGCCGCAAAGAAGCTCTTGCCGAATCGCCCCCATCATCACGGCGCGGCCATCACGCATCAGGTCAGCAAGCGCGGTGATGATGGCTTGCTGCTCGGCGCCAAACGGCAGGTTTTTGGGGCGGCGTAGCGCCAGCAACCAGACTGAGGTGTCAACCAGGACTTTCATGGCACCTCGTCACACGGGCGTTGTTGAAATGCTGGCCGCGCGTGTGACGGCGCGTTGCGCTTTGGGGTCGTACGCATCGTCGTACTCAACCGCGCCAAACATTTCCAGCAATTTCAACTGCTTGCGCCGCTGCACATACTCCTGTAACGCCTGCGTCACCACGTCCTTTTTGGTACGCAGGCCGCCGAGTTGGCGTGCTTCCTCGATCAAAGTGTCGTCCAGCGCTAAGTTCGTTGCCATGATTGCGTCCTTTGTTGTCAGTCCAGATCACTTTTTACACATGAGTCGACACATTTTAATGTGTGAAGTTCAAGTACTGCAATCCATCCCAACGGATGCAGCGTTTAGGACAGCTCAGGAAAATACACGAGGTGCCAAAAATTGCTATTAATAACGTAGCTGGCTACGCAGTAACGACGGGGGCTAGAGGCCGATTTTACTTAAGAATATCGACGTAAAAGGTGCTCTATATGTAGGCAAACGCTATAGTGCAAACTAGCGCTTGCCCGCGCAACCAACCCAAACGCCGCCATGCATCCCAACAAAGTTGACCGTACGCGCCTGCGCGCGCTGACCGACCTTCCCAATATTGGCCCCGCCTGCGCCCGGGATCTGCAGTTGCTGGGCATTCACACACCCGCCCAACTCGTCGGTCGCAACCCGTTTGAGATGTATGAGGCGCTGTGTGAGAAAACTTCTACGCGCCATGATCCGTGTGTGATCGATGTGTTTATGTCTGTGACCCGCTTCATGGCGGGTGAGGAACCGCGCGCGTGGTGGGACTACACGCCAGAGCGCAAGCAACACCTCGCGCAGGGCTAGCGGCAGATGATTACTGTCATAATTTCCATTCAATCTCCAAATACGAAGCATATATGGAATCAAATGGAAGATTTATTCGAGCCAATGCCGGGAGCTTCTTTCTCTTCGGCCCGCGCGGCACCGGAAAGTCGACATGGCTGCGCACATTGAAGGAAAGTGCAATCTGGATCGATCTGCTGGATCCAGAGTCACATCGCCTGTTTCTGGCAAGGCCGGAAAGACTCCTTGAGAGAGTGGCCGCGCAGCCGCAAGCGGTCGACGTGGTCATCGATGAGGTGCAGAAAGTCCCCGCGCTGCTCGATGTGGTTCATAAGATGATTGAAGGCGACAGGTCCTTGCGGTTCGTTTTGACCGGATCCAGCGCCAGGAAGCTGCGCAGGGGAGCCGCAAATTTGCTGGCTGGCCGACTGACCGAGTTGCATATGCACCCTTTCATGGCGGCAGAACTCGGTTCGGCGTTCAATCTGCAACGGTCGCTGGAAATTGGGCTGGTTCCCTTGATCTGGAGTTCAGCCGAGCCTTGGCAAACTCTGCGTGCTTATGCTTCGCTCTATTTGCGCGAGGAGGTGCAGGCAGAAGCGTTGGTGCGTGATGTGGGGGCATTCGCCCGCTTCCTGGAAGCCATCAGTTTTTCACATGGCTCGCTTCTCAACCTGGCCGAGGTCGCCCGGGAATGCCAGATTGGCCGGAAAACGGTGGAGGGATACCTTGAAATTCTTGAGGATTTATTGTTGTCCTTTCGGATTCCGGTTTTCACCAAGCGGGCAAAAAGACACTTGGTCGCGCACGACAAGTTCTACTTTTTCGATGCCGGGGTTTATCGCTCCGTCCGCCCGCGTGGTCCGTTGGACAGTCCAGAGGAAATTGAGGGCGTGGCGCTCGAAGGATTGGTTGCACAGCACTTGCGGGCATGGGCGAGCTACAGACTAGTGCCAGCAGACCTTTTTTACTGGCGCACAAAGTCAGGTAGCGAAGTGGATTTCATTTTGTACGGGCAAGACGTCTTTGTGGCCATTGAGGTCAAGCGCTCGAAGAACGTTCACAGCACCGACTTACGGGCTCTCAAGGCGTTCAAGGAAGATTACCCGGAGGCAGCGGTTTTCTTGGTGTTCATGGGAACGGAAAGACTCGTCATTCAGGGCGTGCTTTGCATTCCGTGTGAAGAGTTTTTGAAAGGCCTTCATCCCGATAGAAGTATGCAGGAGGTGCTGGGTATTGCTACCCGATCAGCGCCACCGCCTTGATCTGCACCCAGACCGGCATGCCCGGCACCAGACCCAGCCCCACGGCAGAGCGCTGTGTCAGCCGCGCCAGCAGGGGCGACGGCCCCACCTTGAGCCGCAGCAGCGACAGCGCCGGGTGGTGGTCACCTGCCATTTGCTCCACGATCGCGGGCAGGCAGTTCTGGATACTGGTGCCGCTAACCGGTTGCAGCGCGATGCTGACGTCGCGCGCCAGAATACGCACACGCACCAGGTCGCCCAGCGCATGCCCGCCATCACGCACCCACAGGCTGCCACCTGGGAATTCGACGCGTGCAAGGTGCCATTGCGCATCCCGTTCAGCCACCACGGCATCCAGCACCACACCGACGTCTTCACCAAGCTGAATGGGCAGGTCCAGCCGGGCCAGGGTTTCAGTGAGCGCGCCCGTTGCCACCGCGCGGCCAGCTTCCAAAACCACGATGTGGTCGGCCAGGCGCGCCACCTCGTCGGGTGCGTGGCTGACGTACAAAACCGGAATGTCCAGTTCGGCGTGGAGCCGCTCCAGGTAGGGCAGGATTTCCTGCTTGCGTTTGACGTCCAGCGCAGCCAGTGGTTCGTCCATCAGCAGCAGGCGCGGGCGCAGAGCCAGGGCGCGCGCCATGCTGACGCGTTGGCGCTCGCCGCCTGACAGCCGGTCGGGCTTGCGCTCCAGCAAAGGGCGGATGCCCAGCAGTTCGATGGCCGCGTCCAGATCCGTGTTCAAGCTAGCGGGCGGTGCCCCAACGATGCGTTTGAGTCCATAACGCAGATTGCCCAGCACCGTGAGGTGGGGGAACAGGCTGGACTCCTGGAACACATAGCCCAGCGGTCGCTGGTGCGTGGGCAGCCACTGGCCGCCGTGCTTGCCCGACTGCTCATCGTCCTGCCAGGTCTCACCGTTTACCTTCAGGCGGCCCTGCGGCGCACGCTCCAGCCCGGCGATGCAGCGCAACAGCGTGGTTTTGCCTGAGCCGGAGTGGCCGAACAGCGCAGTCACCCCGCGTGCGGGCAGATCCAGGTCCACGTCGAGCCCAAAGCCCGGCCAGTCGAGCTTGAAACGGGCCTGTATGCCGCTCATCTCAAGCCCCCTTCGCAGGTTTAGGCCGCCAGGCATACAGCGCCAGCAGCACCACAAACGAAAAGACCAGCATAACCGCCGAGAGCCGGTGCGCCTGCATATACTCCAGCGCTTCCACGTGATCATAGATTTGCACCGAGGCGACGCGGGTCACGCCGGGAATGTTTCCGCCAATCATCAGCACCACGCCAAACTCGCCCACAGTGTGCGCAAACGTCAGGATGGACGCGGTCAGGAAACCCGGCTTCGCCAGCGGCACGGCTACCGTGAAGAAGGCATCCAACGGCGAGGCCCGCAGGGTCGCCGCCACTTCCAGCGGGCGCTCGCCAATGGACTCGAACGCGGTCTGCAAGGGCTGCACCATGAAGGGCAGCGAATAGAACACCGAGCCAATCACCAGACCCCAGAAGGTGAAGGGCAGCAGCCCAATGCCCAGCGCCGTGGTGAACTGCCCCACCGGGCCGTTGGGCCCCATGGCCAGCAGCAGATAGAAGCCCAGCACGGAGGGCGGCAGCACCAACGGCATGGCGACCACCGCGCTCACGGGTCCCTTCCACCACGCCTTGCTGCGCGCCAGCCACCAGGCGATGGGCGTGCCCAGCAGCAGCAGGATCAGCGTCACGATGCCCGCCAGGCGCACGGTGAGCCAGATGGCCTGAAGATCACTGTCGTTTAAAAACATGCCGCGATCTTACTTGCGGGTTGATCTCGGCTACGAGCCTGGGCGGCAGAGCGTTCTGCTCCGTGTCCCCCGCCCGCTGCGCGGGCTCCTCCTTGACCTGCGCAGAACGCTCTGC
>CAJAVE010000394.1 GCA_903945325.1 uncultured beta proteobacterium
CAACGATTACCCCAGCATGGGTTTCAATTCTGCGAGCCGTGCACAGTTTATTGGCGAGCATCTTGGGCCGCTGTTTGCCAAACGCAGCACGCCAATCCGCATTCTGGACTGGGACCACAATTGGGATGAGCCCCAGGCGCCTCTCACGGTACTCGCCGACGGTAAGGCGCGTTCCTACATCGCTGGCGTGGCTTGGCATTGCTACAAGGGAAACCCGGCGGCGCAAACACAGGTGCGTGATGCTTACCCGGACAAAGACGCCTATTTCACTGAGTGCTCCGGCGGCGAGGGCAATGCCAAGTGGCAGGAAACTTTCCCCTGGAACATGCGCAACCTTGTGATTGGTGCGACCCGCAACTGGGCCAAAAGCGTGCTGATGTGGAACCTGGCGCTCGACGAGAACTATGGTCCGCACCTAGGCGGCTGTGGTGACTGTCGTGGCATTGTCATCATCAATTCCAAAACGGGTGAAGTCACCCGCAACCTTGACTACTACGCGCTGGCCCATGCCAGCCGCTTTGTGCGTGTCGGTGCGCACCGCATAGATTCAACAACTGGTGTCGAGGGCCTGGAAAGCGTGGCCTTCCAGAATGCGGACGACCAGTCTATTGCACTGATCGTCCTCAACTCGTCCGCCGCGCCACGCCATTTTTCAGTGCGCCAGGCCGGTGAGACCTTTGGCTACAGCCTGCAGCCAGGCAGCGCGGCAACGCTTGTATGGAGCATGGTCGGGGTGAATGCCAGAATGCTGGTTCCCTTGCGATAAGCATAGGCATCAATCTTGGCCATGTTCAGTTTTCGCCATAAGTTGGTCAGCAGCAAGTTGCACAAGCTCCTTCAGCTGCTGCGCACATATGCGGCCTGAGCATGACCATAACCACTATTTCATTGCCGCCTTTATGGGTGAGCACGTGGCGCACCGTGCGCGAGCGCTGCACACAGCATGACCCAATGCATTCTTCTTACAGACGGGTAGCTGAGGTATTTGGGTTCATCCCTTGTAGCCTGGAAATTGGCTGCCAGTCACACAAGAAAATTCAAAAGGAGAAAGAGCATGCTTAAGACCCTCGCAAAAAGAAGATTGGGCTGCGCTGCTGCCGCTCTTTCGCTGGCGCTGGCCAACACGGGCGCTTGGGCCCAAACCAGCATCGAAGACCTGTTCCGCAATTCAAAGTTTGACTCCGCCACGCTGTCGCCCAATGGCAAATTCCTTGCGACGACGACCAACATTGACGGGCGCATCCAGCTAGCCGTGGCGGAACTGGATACCGGCGCAGTCAAGAACGTTGCAGGCTACGACACACTGGATGTGACAGGCATTCGCTGGATCAATGACGAACGCATTGCATTCAGCATAATTGACCGTGACGGGGATCAAAACTCATCATCATCAGGGCTGTATGCCATCAACCGGGACGGTACCCGCGCGGCCGTTCTGATGGAGTCGCCCAGCTTGATCCGCGGTCGAATGGATAGCGCAAACTGGGCGTCTGAGCCACGCTGGATGTCGATGCTGGGGCGTGCTGTGAACGAAGACCCCAACAGCATCCTCGCTGTGGGGTTCTACCCAAACAACGATGCCGTGCTCTACCGGGTGGACAGCCTCTCTGGAAAACGCAAGGAAATTGCCTTTGACGTGAAAGGGCTGGCCAGCGGATTTGTGGTGGACCAAAAGAGCCGCTTGAGGGTGGTCATGATCACCAACGCTGAACAAAGTCATGTGGCTGTGTGGTACCGCGAGCCCGATGCAAAGGACTGGCGTAAGCTGACCGAGCACTCCCGGTTTGAGCCCGCCTTCAATGTGCTTGGTTTTGATGTGGACGACTCCACCATGATCGTTACCGCCCCAATGACCGAGGGCCGTTGGGGCATTTTCAAGTACGACTTTGTGACCAATAAGCCTGGTGTATTGCTGGCGTCAGACAATCAGGTCAACGTCGACGGTGGGCTGGTTTTTTCACCCGATATGCGCCAAATGCTTGGCATTCGCATGCAGACCGAGCCGCCCAAAACCCTTTGGTTTGATCAGAGCATGGCCAGGTTGCAGGCCAGTGTGGACAGGGCTTACCCGGGCTTGGTCAATGTCATCTACCCCAGCAATGAGGGGGTTGCCATGCTGATCCACTCCTATTCGTCGACCCATCCCGGTCAATACGCTCTTTACCACCCGGACAAGAAGAAACTGCAGAACCTGTTTGCCGCCCGTCCCTGGATAGACGCCAAGAAGATGGCACCTCAACTGGTATACGACTACACCGCGCGCGACGGCCTGCCCATCATGGCCTACCTGACTCTGCCAGCGGGTCGCGAGGCCAAGGCGCTGCCGTTGATCGTCAATGTGCATGGTGGCCCCTGGGCTCGGGACCATTACGGCTACAACCCCGAAGTGCAATTTTTGGCAGGCTTGGGTTACGCAGTGCTACAGCCCCAGTTTCGTGGCTCCACAGGCTTTGGAGATGTGCATTTCAAGAAGTCATTTGCGCAGTGGGGCTTGGCTATGCAAGATGACGTGACGGATGGTGTAAACAGTCTGGTCAAGCAAGGCGTGGCGGACCCGAAACGTATTTGCATCATGGGAGCCAGCTATGGCGGCTACGCTACTATGATGGGCTTGGTGAAAGACCCTGATCTGTACCGCTGTGGCGTCAACCTGTTTGGGGTGACCAACTTGTTTTACATCTCGTCATCCGGGTCCTGGGGTGACAAGGCGGCCACATACGCATTGGACAAAACCCTGGGCGACCCCGCCAAATTGCGCGACCAGTTCAATGCCACATCACCTTCCAAACACGCCGACAAAATCAAGGCGCCTGTGTTCATGGCGTATGGCGAAAAGGACTACCGCGTGCCACTGGTCCACGGCGAAGAAATGCGCGATGGCTTGAGGAAGAATGGCAAGGTCGTCGAATACATGGAGCTGGAGAAGGAAGAGCATGGCATCGCCAAGGAAGCGACGCGGTACCGTGTTTACGGCGCGATAGAAAAGTTCTTAGGGACGCATAACCCGGCGCGATGAGTGGTCATAGTATCAGCAGCTCTTTCGAGAGGTTCGACTCGACGAGCGCTCTAAAACTTGCCGAACCGACTCCATCGGCAATCCCTAATTAGGGTTATTGCCGATGCGATTGGAAACGGTTCCAATCACAATCCGTCCTGCGTTGAGGGGGAAATGGCGCTTGCCGTTTAGTGGTTTTCGGTGGGCGCCATTTCATTTTTCCCTCGGCTTGGGTCTTTCATCCCCCCACGTCTCTCACCTCAAACCAGCGGATTGCTTATGTTGAACAAATCAAAACTGGCTGTGGCACTCGCCTCTATCTCCTTTGGCGTTGCCGCGATGGCTGGACAGGTCGAAGTTTTGCATTATTGGACCTCAGGCGGCGAGGCCAAGTCGGTTGCCGAGCTGAAAAAGATAATGGAAGCCAAAGGCCATGTCTGGAAAGACTTTGCCGTGGCCGGTGGTGGTGGTGACAACGCCGCAACCGTATTGAAAAGCCGCGTGGTGTCTGGGAACCCGCCAGCAGCTGCGCAGATCAAGGGGCCTGCCATTCAGGAATGGGCCTCTGAAGGTGTGCTGGCGAATTTGGATGCTGTGGGCAAAGCTGAAAATTGGGACAGTCTTTTACCCAAGGTCGTTGCTGACGGCATGAAGTACAAGGGCAACTATGTTGCTGTGCCGGTGAATGTGCATCGCGTTAACTGGCTTTGGGGCAGCGCCGCTGCGCTCAAAAAAGCGGGTGTTTCCAGCATGCCCACTACTTGGGACGAGTTCTTCACAGCCGCCGACAAGATCAAAAAGGCCGGTCTTATTCCGGTGGCCCACAGCGGGCAGAACATCTGGGATTTCACAACCTTTGAATCGGTAGTGCTGGGCGTCGGTGGTGCCAGATTCTATGAAGACGCCTTGGTCAAGCTGGACCAAAAGGCGCTGACCAGCGAGACCATGAAGAAGTCCTTGGAAACTTTCCGCAGAATCAAGTCATACGTAGACCCGGCAGCGCCTGGGCGGGACTGGAATCTGTCCACAGCGTTGATCATTCAGGACAAGGCTGCCTTTCAGTTCATGGGCGATTGGGCCAAGGGAGAGTTTGTTGCAGCAGGAAAGGCGCCGGGGAAAGACTTTCTGTGTGCGGCAGCGCCTGGCAGTGCCAATGCCTATACCTTCAATGTGGACTCTTTTGCCATGTTCAAGCTCAAGGATGCAGGCGCGCAAAAGGCACAAAATGACCTTGCTGCGTCCATCATGGGGACCGAATTCCAGCAGGTCTTCAACCTGAACAAAGGATCCATTCCTGTGCGACTCAACGTGGCAATGGACAAGTTTGACAACTGCGCCAAGCTCTCCAGCAAAGACTTTGTCGAAACCGCCAAAGCGGGTGGCCTGGTGCCGTCTGTGGCCCATGGCATGGCCATCAAGCCAGCCGCAGAAGGCGCCATCAAGGATGCGGTCAGCCAGTTCTGGTCCGACGACAGGATTTCGGTCGCTGACGGTCTCAAAAACATCGCAAAAGCCGCTGCAACCAAGTAATTGCGATTTAGCCGTCACGTCGTCAAGCCTGTAGTGTCGCGCTCGCTCGAATCCCTTTTGCCAAAGCTGGTCGTCGCACCGGCCTTCGTATTGGGGTTTGCCTTCATCTACGGACTGATGGTCTGGAACGGCGTGCTTTCCGTCACCGGGTCGCGCATGCTGCCCAATTACGACGAGTTTGTCGGTCTGGACCAATACCAGAAACTGTTCGAGATGGACCGCTGGTGGGTGGCACTCAAGAATCTCGGAATCTTCAGTGTCCTGTATGTCGGCGGTGCCTTGGTACTGGGCCTAACGCTGGCGATTCTTTTGGACCAGAAGGTCAGGGCGGAAGGGTTCCTGCGAACGGTTTATCTGTACCCCATGGCGCTCTCGTTCATCGTCACCGGCACCGCCTGGAAGTGGATTCTCAACCCCAGTATGGGCATTGAAAAACTCATGCAGGATCTGGGGTGGTCCAGCTTTCATTTTGACTGGCTTGTGCAATCAGAAACTGCCATCTATTGCGTGGTCATTGCCGGTATCTGGCAGTCCGCCGGATTTGCCATGGCACTGTTCCTGGCCGGCCTGCGCGGCATTGACGACAGCATCATCAAGGCCGCACAGATGGATGGAGCGTCGTTGCCACGCATCTATTGGCGCATCATTTTGCCGATACTGCGGCCCGTGATGTTCTCCACTATTTTGGTGCTATCTCACCTGTCAATCAAAGGCTTTGACCTGGTCATGGCGCTCACCGCCGGTGGGCCCGGTTTCTCCACCGATGTGCCCGCCACATTTATGTTTGTCATGAGTTTCACCCGTGGGCAAATTGGTCTGGGTGCCGCCAGCGCCACCATGATGCTGGCAACGGTGGCTGCCATTGTGGTCCCCTACCTTTACAGCGAATTGCGCGCCAAGCCCCATGATCGCTAAGTATTTGCCACGCGCGCTGCTGTACGGTTTGCTGTTGCTGGCGGCCCTGTTCTTTCTCGCACCGCTCTATGTGATGGTGACGACCTCCCTGAAGGATGCCGAGCAAATTCGTACTGGCAATCTGCTCAGTCTCCCTGGCTCCTTTAACCTTGACGCGTGGCAGACCGCGTGGTCTGCAGCGTGTACCGGTGTGGATTGCCGTGGCTTGCAGCCCTATTTCTGGAACTCTGTCAGCATGACCGTGCCTGCCGTATTGCTGTCGACCGCCTGGGGTGCTGTCAACGGTTACGTCTTGAGCATGTGGCGATTTCGGGGCAGTGAACTGCTGTTTGGTTTTCTGCTCTTTGGTGTATTCATGCCGTTTCAGGTCGTGTTGCTGCCCATGAGTCAGGTGCTGGGTTATCTGGGACTCTCCAGTTCAGTGGCCGGCCTGGTGCTGGTGCATTGCCTTGCGGGCATGGCTGGGACGACGCTGTTTTTCCGCAACTATTACGCGGCTATCCCCAAAGAACTGGTGAATGCAGCGCGCATGGATGGTGCAGGCTTTTGGCGCATTTTCTGGCGCATCGTGTTGCCAATGTCCACGCCCATTCTGATGGTTACCTTGATCTGGCAATTCACCAACATCTGGAATGACTTTTTGTTTGGCGTGGCCTTCAGTGGCGCGGACAGCAAGCCCATTACCGTTGGCCTGAACAACATGGCCAACACCTCCAGCAGTGTCAAAAGCTACAACGTGGACATGGCCGCAGCCATCATTGCGGGTTTGCCGACCATGCTGGTCTACGTGTTGGCGGGTCAATATTTCGTCAAGGGACTCACGGCTGGCGCTGTGAAGGGATAGAAAGCTATGGCCGCCTCACTACACATCGCCGGTATCCGCAAAGTCTATGGCAAGGGTGCCAGTGCGGTCGAGGTGCTCAAACGCATTGACATCGAGGTCGCTCCTGGAGAGTTTCTGATTCTGGTGGGTCCCTCAGGTTGTGGCAAGTCCACACTGCTCAACATCATTGCCGGTTTGGAGCAGCCCAGCGAAGGTGAGTTGCGCATCGCGGGCAAAGCCGTGGTTGGCGTGGCGCCCGCGCAGCGCGACATCGCCATGGTGTTCCAAAGCTATGCGTTGTACCCGACCATGAGCGTGGCCGAGAACATCGGCTTCGCGCTGGAGATGCGCAAGGTTCCTAAAGAGGCGCGCACAAAACGCATTGCCGAAGTGGCGGCCATGTTGCAGATCGAGCATTTGCTGGAGCGCCGACCCGCGCAGCTTTCGGGTGGCCAGCGTCAACGTGTGGCCATGGGGCGTGCGCTGGCCCGGGACCCTCAGCTATTTCTGTTTGATGAGCCGCTGAGCAATCTGGATGCCAAATTGCGCGTGGAGATGCGTGCCGAGATCAAGCGCCTGCACCAGATCAGTGGCATTACCAGTGTGTACGTTACGCATGACCAGATTGAGGCCATGACGCTGGGCAGCCGCATTGCGGTCATGAAAGATGGCATCCTCCAGCAAATTGGCACGCCCGACGACATTTACAACCGACCGGCCAATAACTACGTTGCCAGCTTCATTGGGTCACCTACTATGAATTTGATAGCTGGTTGCGCAATATCTACGGGGCCTAGAGGCATATTTCGTATACAGGATGGCTGCGAAACGGTGGTTTGTCCGCCGGCCGGCGATGTGCAGCTAGGGCTGCGGCCCGAACATATTCACTTCAGCGCCGACGCGCTTTGGCGTGGCCAGGTGATGGTGGTTGAGCCCACGGGAGCGGATACGTTCGTTGTAGTGAAGACGGCAGCGGGCAACATCACAACCCGAACGGCGCCCCATGTAGCGGTGACGGTTGGCGATGTTGTCGGGTTGCACTTCGCGCAGGAGCATGCCCATTGGTTTGACCGCCAGACGGGAATGCGCGTTTCAGCAGAAAGTCGTTCAAAGTGAAAATTTTTCTTATGAAAAAAGCCAATCTAGGGGGCGCCGTTTTGTGCGTCGCCCATGTCTGCGCACCGATGTACGTCGACGCAGCGCCTGCCACTTTGGATGCCAAAGTTGAGGCACTTCTGAAGCGCATGACCGTGCAGGAGAAGGTGGGACAGCTCAACCAGTATTCGGGCGAGTCACAGGCCACCGGGCCGGTTACCTTTAAAGGGGATCAGGAGAAAAGCATACGGGAAGGGCACGTTGGTTCACTGCTGAATGTGATCGGCGCCAACTCCACCCGCCAGTACCAGGAAGTGGCGATGCAGTCGCGGCTGAAGATTCCGTTGCTGTTTGGAATGGATGTGATCCATGGCTACAAGACCACATTCCCCATTCCCCTCGCAGAGGCCGCCAGCTGGGACTTGACGGCCATAGAACATGGCGCGCGCGTTGCGGCGATTGAGGCGGCTGCCAGTGGCATCCATTGGACTTTTGCTCCCATGGTCGATATCGCACGCGACCCGCGCTGGGGGCGCGTGATGGAGGGTGCTGGCGAGGATACCTACCTGGCGTCGAAGATTGCCTATGCACGCGTCAAAGGTTTCCAGGGCAAGCAATTGGGCGATCTTGACTCTGTCATGGCCACAGCCAAACACTTTGCCGCCTATGGTGCTGCAGTGGGTGGGCGCGACTACAACGCAGTGGACATGAGCGAGCGCATGCTGTGGGAGACCTACCTGCCGCCTTTCAAGGCCGCGCTGGATGCCGGTGCCGCTACCTTCATGAATTCATTCAACGATTTGAATGGCATACCGGCTACCGGCAGCGCCTATCTGCAGCGCGACATTCTCAAGGGCAAGTGGGGCTTTAGGGGCTTTGTGGTGTCCGATTGGGGGTCCATTGGCGAAATGGTGGCACACGGCTATGTGAAGGATAAATCGGCGGCAGCTCAGTCGGCCATCAAAGCCGGTAGCGACATGGACATGGAAAGCAACGCCTACCGCGACCACTTGCCAGCGCTGGTGGCAGGGAAAGAAGTTACGGGTGAAGTGTTGGACGATGCAGTGCAGCGTGTGCTGCGCAAGAAGTTTGAGCTGGGGCTTTTCGATGATCCCTTCCGGTTCAGCAATACGGAGAGAGAGAAGGCGCTTGTGGGCCATGCAGCGCATCGCAAGGCTGCACGCGAGATGGCTGCCAAGAGCATTGTCCTGCTCAAGAATGACCACAAGCTGCTGCCCTTGTCCAGAGACGTCAAGACCATTGCCTTCATAGGGCCTATGGTCAAGGCCGTCAAGGACAACCACGGCTTCTGGTCCGTGAATCTGCCCGATGTTGACTACTCCAAATTCATCGTCACGCAATGGGATGGACTGAAAAACCACCTCCGCAAGGAAACCACTTTGCTGTACGCCAAGGGCAGCGAAATCGAGGGCGATGACCGAAGTGGCTTTGCTGAAGCCGTTCGCGTCGCCAGGCAGGCAGACGTGGTGGTGGTAAGTGTGGGCGAGCGCTGGGACATGAGCGGTGAGGCCAAGAGTCGCAGCAGCTTGCGTCTGCCCGGTGTGCAGGAGGAACTGATTCAGGCCTTGCAGGCAACAGGCAAGCCCGTGGTGGTTTTGATCAACGCGGGCCGTCCCCTGGTATTCAACTGGATAGCAGACAACGTACCGGCCATTCTCTACACTTGGTGGCTGGGCAGCGAAGCGGGCAACGCCATCGCAGATGTCTTGCTGGGCGACTACAACCCCGGCGCCAAATTGCCCATGAGTTTTCCGCGCAGCGAGGGGCAGATCCCCATTTATTACAACAAATTCAACACCGGTCGACCGGCTGCTGACGACAAGGCAGGCGGCTACGTCAGCGGCTATATCGATTTGCAGGGCAGCCCACGCTACCCGTTTGGCTTCGGGATGAGTTACACGGACTTTGCATTTAGCGACCTTCGCCTGGACAAGACCAGCATGCGCATCAACGAAACGATCACAGTGTCACTGACGTTGAAAAACACGGGCAAGGTGGCTGGTGAAGAGGTGGTGCAACTGTATCTGCATGATAAGGTGGCATCTGTTGTGCGGCCCGTTCTTGAGTTGAAGGATTTTCAGAAAATTCGGCTTGAAGCAGGTGAGTCGCGCCGTGTGACTTTTGCTGTGGACCGCGAAAAGCTGTCGTTCTTTAACGCGCATTTGAAATGGGATGCAGAGCCCGGTGCGTTCGAACTGATGGTGGGTGCGTCAGCTGCTGACATCCGCTTGCGTGCGAATTTCGAGCTGCTGAAAGAGGAAACCCATTCCATGCTGCGTGCGCAGGGTACGCAATGGGTCCGCTCCGACGGCCGACCCATCGCGCTCAAGGGCGCAAACCTGGGCAACTGGCTGCTTCCGGAATTCTGGATGATGGGGTACCCCGATAACGCGGCAGTCAACGACCAGTGCACGTTGCAGGCGGTGCTGGACCAGCGGTTTGGATTTCAGGAACGCGAACGGCTCCTCAAGCTGTATCGCGATAACTGGATCACGGACCGCGATTGGGACTTGATTCCCCAGTTCGGCTTGAACATGGTGCGATTGCCATTCATCTGGAGCGCACTCGAGGACGAGAAGAACCCGCTTCACCTGCGTCCCGACGCCTGGCATTACCTGGACAATGCGATTGCGCAGGCCAAGGCGCGTGGGCTCTATGTCATTCTCGATTTACACGGTGCTGTGGGGTCGCAGGGCAAAGAGCACCACAGTGGCTGCGCCAACCAGAATCTGTATTGGACAACACCGGAGTATCAGCAGCGCACCGACTGGCTGTGGCGCCAGATTGCGGCACGCTACAGGGACAACCCGGTGGTTGCGGGGTACGGGCTACTCAACGAGCCCTGGGGCAGCACAGATGTGCAGTTGGCAGAGGTGAGCAGGAAGCTCTATGCGAGCATTCGGGAGATAGATACCCGCCACATCATCATCCTGCCGGATCATCCCAAGGGCATTGCAGCCTACGGCAAGCCCGCCGAACATGGCATGCACAACGTTGTCTTTGAAACCCACCCCTATCCCGGCCATTTCGGCTGGGGCAAGCCCGGTGCAGACGTGCACAAGAACTGGCTGCAATGCGTGCCTGCTGGTGGTGGTCTGTGTGCGTGGAAAGACCGCATGGCGGCACTTGACACCCCTTTGTTCATGGGTGAATTTCAGCCGTGGGCTGATCTGGATGCGGAACTGGGCGGGCAAATTACCCGTGCCAGCTTTGATGCATATGCAAGTCAAAGTTGGGCCGCTGCGGTCTGGTCTTTCAAGGTTGTGAGTTTCAAGGGTGGGAAGCTCCAGTCGAATTGGGGTCTGGTGATGAACGATGAGGCGCACCCCTTGCCAGAACTTGATTTCGAAAGGGCCTCCCTGCACGACATCGAAGCCCGGTTCAAAAGCTTTGGCAGCGTCCCCTATCGAACCCGCACCGAAGTGATGAAATGGATGAAAAGCGATGCTGCGCCGCACCTTTGATCTGGAGAAATAATGCGCTACTGTTTCCTGACCGTACTCCACATCGGCTTACTGCTATTGGGTCTTGCGGCCAACGGCGGTGAGTTGAAGCAGCAGACATTTCACTCGAACATTCTGGATAGGGAATACCGTTATCTTGTCTATCTTCCGGACGACTATGCCGCCACGGATCAGCAGTTTCCCGTGCTGTATCTTTTGCATGGGGCTGGTGGCGACGAGAACGAGTGGTGGAAGGAAGGCGGCGTCAAAGACACGATAGACGGCCTTGTCAGGCGCGGCGACATTCAGCCCATGGTGGTGGTCATGCCAGGGCAGCCGCAGGCGTGGTGGGTCGATGGTGCGGCCTCCAAGGCGGAATCGGCCCTGCTAAAAGAATTGATGCCGCATGCCGAGTCCAGCTTTCGCGTACAACGCAATCCAGCGCAGCGTCTGATCGCCGGCATTTCTGCTGGCGGATATGGCGCATTGAACCTGGTGCTCAAACATCCGCAAGCGTTTGTGGCGGCTGCCTTGTTGAGCCCTGCGATTTACGATCCCTTGCCACCTGAACATTCTGCTGCCCAGACGCAGCCGCCATTTCAAACGGCCGGCCGATTCGATCCACAGAAGTGGCAGGCGCAGCACTACACCCGGTTTATCGATGCCTACAAGCAATCCGCGGGCATCGTGCCGCTCTACATTGAATCGGCGGATCACGACAGTCTGGGTATTGCGCTGCAGTCCAGTATGCTGTTTGAGAAGTTGCGCCTGCACCAACCGGACGCCATCGCATTGACGGTGGGCGAAGGTGGACATGATTGGGGGTTTTGGCGCGGCGCGTTCCCCAGAGCGTTGGAGTTCCTGAGTGCCAGGCTGCGACCGGCGTCGCAGAAGCAATCCATCCGCGCGATGAGCTACAACATTCGCTGTGGTTACTGCGAAAGCGAAAGTGATGTCAACCACTGGAGCCGACGAAAATTCCTGGTGGCAGACGTTATCCGGAGATCAAGGGCAGATGTGGTGGGGCTGCAGGAAGTGGAACTGTTCCAAGCCAGGAGCCTGGCGGCGCTTTTGGGCGAATTCGATTGGGTGGGCGTTGGACGTGACGACGGCGCCGAGAAAGGTGAAATGAATGCGGTGTTCGTGCGCCGGTCTGCCTTTTCGATCAACTCCCACAAGACGTTGTGGTTGTCTGATACGCCACAGCATGTGTCGCGCGGCTGGGATGCGGCGCTGAATCGGACCGTGACTGTCGTCAGTCTGAAGAGTAAAAGCACGGGCAAGGACTTGGACTTTCTCAATACCCACTTTGATCATATGGGCGTGCGCGCCCGTCAAGAAAGTGCAGCGTTGATTTCGAGAGTTGTCGCTGGGCTCGGTGACAAATCTCCAATCATTCTGGTTGGAGATCTCAATGCATTGCCGAACTTCCCAGGCTATGAATCGCTGTCTCGTGGGATGCGTGACGCAGCAACAGTAACACTCACCCCGGCCACGGGCGGAGAAATGACCTTCAATGGTTTTGGTCTGGACCTTCAGCCTGGCAACAAAATCGATTACCTGTTTGTCAGCCCCAACCAGGAGGTGAAATCGCACAAGGTTGTCACCGATTTGTATGACGGTCTGTACCCCTCAGACCACTTTCCTGTGGTGATCGAGGTGACATTACATTAATTTGGAGCGGGTGATGGGAATCGAACCCACGTTATTTGCTTGGGAAGCAAGAGTCCTACCATTGAACGACACCCGCACAGACCGGTATTTTACTTTTGAATATCCCCAATGCAAAGGTACTTGATCTCCACATAGTCATCCATGCCGAAGTGCGAGCCCTCGCGGCCCAGGCCGGACTGCTTGACGCCGCCAAACGGCACGTGCTCGGTCGCCAGGATGCCGACGTTGATGCCCACCATGCCGTACTCCAGTGCTTCAGCCACGCGGTAGATGCGGCCGATGTCGCGGCTGTAAAAGTAGCTGGCCAGGCCGAACTCGGTGGCGTTGGCCGCGTCAATGGCTTGTTGCTCGGTGCTGAACTTGAACACCGGGGCAAACGGGCCAAAGGTTTCCTCGCGGGCGCACAGCATGTCAGCTGACGCATCGGCCACCACGGTGGGTTCGAAGAACTGGCCCGAGCCCATGGCGGTGAGTCGCTTGCCGCCCACCAGCACGCGGCCGCCCTTGGCCTTGGCGTCATCCACATGGCGCTGCACCTTTTCCAGCGCGGCTTCCTCGATCAGCGGGCCCTGGTTGACGCCATCCTCGAAGCCGTTGCCGACTTTGGCGGTACGCACTTTGGCGGCGAACTTCTCGATAAACTGGTCGTAGACACCGGCCTGCACATAGAAGCGGTTGGTGCACACGCAGGTCTGGCCGGCGTTGCGGTATTTGCTTGCGAAGGCGCCTTCAACAGCGGAGTCGATGTCGGCATCGTCAAACACGATGAAGGGCGCATTGCCGCCCAGTTCCAGCGACAGCTTCTTGACCGTAGGCGCGCTTTGCGCCATCAAAATGCGGCCCACTTCGGTGGAGCCGGTGAAGCTGATGTGGCGCACCACGCTGCTTTCGCACAGCACCTTGCCAATGGCAATCGAATTGGCGCTGTCGGCGCTGAGCATATTCAGCACACCGGCGGGGATACCGGCGCGCACGGCCAACTCGGCGGCGGCCAGGGCGGTCAGCGGTGTCAGCTCGGCGGGCTTGATGATGACCGTGCAGCCGGCCGCCAGCGCAGGTGCCACCTTGCGCGTGATCATGGCCAGCGGGAAGTTCCAGGGCGTAATCGCCGCACACACGCCGATGGGCTGCTTCATCACCATCAGGCGGCGGTTGTTGTCGAACTGGGGCAGGGTCTCGCCGTTGACGCGCTTGGCCTCTTCGGCAAACCATTCGACAAAGCTGGCACCATAGGCGACTTCGCCCTTGGCCTCGGCAAAGGGCTTGCCTTGCTCGGCGGTCATCAGGCGACCCAGGTCGTCCTGATTCGCCATCAGCAGGTCGAACCACTTGCGCAGGATGATGCTGCGCTCCTTGGCGGTCTTGCTGCGCCAGGCCGGCCAGGCGGCGTTGGCGGCAGCTATTGCCGCCTCGGCGTCAGCGGCACCCAGATTGGCTACGTCGGCCAGCTTGCTCCCGGTGGCGGGGTCCAGCACGTCAAAGCGGCTGGGAGCTGAGCCCCCTGCGGCAGGCGCTTTGACCCATTGGCCGTTGATGAAACCGTCGGTCTTCAGCAGGCTGGGGTCCTTGAGCAGGGAGAAAGGCAATGCAGACATGAATGCTCCTAAATTTGTAAACAAAATCGGTCTCTAGCCCTCGTAAAACATAGGCTATGTAGCTACCAAAACGATAGCGAACTTCAAACGAATCAGCGGATGGGCACCCCGGGCAGGATGCACAACATTTCAAACAGCAGGTTGGCGCCCAGCAGCGCGGTGTTGCCCGATGGGTCATACGGTGGCGAAACCTCCACCAGATCAGCACCCCCGATGTTAAGCCCGCGGCAGCCGCGCACGTTCTCCAGCGCCTGCGGCACCGTCAGGCCTCCAATCTCGGGTGTTCCGGTGCCTGCGGCATAGGCGGGATCGATGCCGTCGATGTCGAAACTCAGATAACACGGCGTGTCACCAAGGTGTCTGCGCACGCGCTCCATCAGCGGCGCCAGCGACTGGTACCAGACCTCGTGCGCCGGGACCACGGTGAAGCCTTGCTGGCGTGGCCAGTCAAAGTCGTCGGCGGCGTAGCCGGTGCCGCGCGCAATGCTTTCACCAAACATGTCTTCGTTGACATCGGCATGGGCATCCACATGGACTAGCGCTAACGGGCCGTGCCTGGCGGCAACAGCGCGCAGGATGGGCAAGGTGATGGTGTGGTCGCCGCCCAGGGTCAACGGAATACAGTCGCTGGCCAGCACTTGCGCATAGAAGTCGGTGATGATGGGCAGCGATTTGGCCAGCGTGTAGGTGTTGATAGGCACGTCGCCCAGATCGGCCACTTGCAGGGCGTCAAGCGGTGCCGCGCCGGTGGCCATGTTGTAGGGGCGCAGTAGGCAGGACTCGGCGCGGATCTGGCGTGGGCCAAAGCGCGCGCCAGGCCGGTGCGAGGTGCCGGTGTCCAGCGGAACACCAATGAAGGCGGCATTGAGGCCCTGTGCGGAACTGACAACCGGCAGGCGCATCATGCTGGCGATGCCGCCAAAGCGCGGCATGGTGTTGCCCGACAGGGGCTGGTTCTTGACCGGCATGCGGATTTCTTATGGCTTTAGCGGTGGCGCCCGCGCAGCCACTCCAGGCCCAGCATGAGTGCCGTGGTGAAGAGGATCAGCAGGGTGGCGACTGCGGCAATCGTCGGCGAGATGTTTTCGCGGATGCCGGTGAACATCTGGCGTGGCAGCGTGACCTGCGTGGGCCCAGCGATGAACAGCGTCACCACCACTTCGTCAAACGAGGTGGCAAAGGCAAACAGCGCGCCCGAAATGACGCCCGCACCAGGTTGTGGTTAAAGCCCTGCAGCGTGGCCAGCACAAAGGGCGCGCCCAGCGCGGCATGCGCATTGCGGTCCGATGACGGTTTTGGTAAGATTCTTACCATCTTCAGTAAGAAAGTAGCCGCCATGAAAATCACCAGCAAAGGCCAGGTCACCATTCCGCAAGCCGTGCGTGAGCAGGCGGGCTTGCTGCCCTATAGCGAGGTCGAATTTGAGGTGCGCGCCAATGGCGACGTGGTCATCCGCGCGGTCGCCACGCCCCAGGACAGCGTTCGGCAACGGTTTGCGAGGGTGCGCGGCACGGCCAACGCCAGCCAGTTCAAGGACATGGGAACAGACGAGTTCATGGCCTTTCTGCGTGGATGATCGCGCTTGATCACGGATGAGCAAGCCATCGTCAACCCCCGCCACCGCGCGCGAACCCGATGTGCGCTATCTGCGCACCGCGCAGCCCATGGCGACGCTGGTAGACAGTTGCATCCTCATTGACGTGCTGGCCAACGACGCGCGCTGGGCCGACTGGTCGCTGGACCAATTGGCCCGCCTGGGCAGCCAGGGCGCATTGGTCATCAACCCCATCATCCTTGCGGAAGTCAGCCCCCGGTTTGAGCGCGCCGCCGATCTGGAGGCAGCGTTGGCCGACTTGCCGCTGGTGCGGGAGGCGCTGCCATGGGATGCGGCCTTTCTGGCGGGGCAGGCTTTCAAGGTGTACCGCCAGTCGCAAGGCGCGAAAATTTCACCGATGCCCGATTTTTATATCGGCGCCCACGCCTTGGTCGGTGGCATGCAGTTGCTCACGCGTGATGTGTCCCGCTACCGCAGTTATTTCCCGAACTTGCCGCTGGTTGCCCCGTAAATTCCCGACCGAAAATAACGTCGGCCCCCATCCAGCCGTGTCGCAAGCCGTATCGCTGCAACTCGCGGCGATAATGGAAGGCTTTTCTTCCCTCTCTTTGTTTTACGAGTCCACGCCATGACCCAAGCCGTAATGAACGTCGCTGAAATCCGCAAAACATTCCTCGATTTCTTTGAGTCCAAGGGCCACACCGTGGTCGAAAGCAGCCCGCTGGTGCCGGGTAACGACCCCACCCTGATGTTCACCAACTCCGGCATGGTGCAGTTCAAGGACGTGTTTTTGGGGGCCGACAAGCGCTCCTACGTGCGTGCTGCCTCGGTTCAGGCCTGCCTGCGCGCCGGTGGCAAGCACAACGACCTGGAAAACGTGGGCTACACCGCGCGCCACCATACCTTTTTCGAGATGCTGGGTAACTGGAGCTTTGGCGACTATTTCAAGCGCGAATCGCTGATGTGGGCCTGGGAGCTGCTGACCGAGGTCTACAAGCTGCCGCCCGAACGCCTGCTGGCCACCGTGTATGCCGAGGACGACGAGGCGTATGACATCTGGACCCAGGACATCGGCCTGCCACCCGAGCGCGTGATCCGCATCGGCGACAACAAGGGAGGCCGCTACAAGAGCGACAACTTCTGGATGATGGCCGACACCGGCCCGTGCGGACCCTGCAGCGAAATTTTTTACGACCACGGTGACCATATTCCCGGCGGCCCGCCCGGCAGCCCCGATGAAGACGGCGACCGCTTCATCGAAATCTGGAACAACGTGTTCATGCAGTTCAACATGGACGAGACCGGTGCCGTCACGCCGCTGCCGGCCCCCTGCGTGGACACCGGCATGGGCCTGGAGCGCCTGGCCGCCATCCTGCAACATGTGCACAGCAACTACGAGATTGACCTGTTCGACAACCTCATTAAGGCCGCGGCCCGCGAGACCGGTTGTACCGACTTGCAAAACAAAAGCCTGCGCGTGATTGCCGACCACATCCGCGCCACCGCTTTCCTGGTGAGTGACGGCGTGTTGCCTGGCAACGAGGGACGTGGCTATGTGCAGCGTCGCATCATCCGCCGTGCCATCCGCCACGGCTACAAGCTGGGCCAGAAGACCCCGTTTTTCCACAAGCTGGTGGGCGACCTCGTTGCCGTGATGGGTGAAGCCTATCCACGACTGGCGGCGCAGCAACAGCGCATCACCGATGTGTTGCGCATGGAAGAAGAGCGTTTCTTTGAAACATTGGCAACGGGCATGGAGATACTGGATACAGCCCTGGCCGGTGGAGCAAAGGTTCTGCCTGGCGAGGTGGCCTTCAAGCTGCACGACACCTATGGTTTTCCGCTGGACCTCTCGGCCGACGTGTGCCGTGAAAACGGGGTTGAAGTGGATGCCGATGGCTTCAACGCCGCCATGGAAGCGCAGAAGGCCAAGGGCCGCGCCGCGGGCAAGTTCAAGCAGGACCGCGCTCTGGAGTACAGCGGCCATTCCAACGCCTTTGTTGGATACAGCCACCTGACTTATGGCACCAATATTGTGGCGTTGTACCTTGACGGCGTGGCGGTGGAAGAACTAACCGAGGGCCAGTCTGGCGTTGTGGTGCTCGACTCCACGCCTTTCTATTCCGAAAGCGGTGGCCAGGTAGGCGATGTGGGGGCCGTGTTCTGCGACCACGCATTGTTCATGGTCGGCGATGTTCAAAAAATCAAGGCCGATGTGTACGGTCACCATGGTTCCGTCGCCACCGGCAACCTCAAACTGGGCGATCTGGTGAACGCCCATGTGGACGCACCTTTGCGTGCCTCCACCACGCGCAACCACTCGGCCACGCACCTGATGCACAAGGCTTTGCGTGAAGTGCTGGGTGAACACGTGCAGCAAAAAGGCAGCCTGGTCACACCCGAGCGTACCCGCTTTGACTTTGCCCACAACGCACCGGTCACGGATGAACAGATCCACGAAATTGAGTTTCGCGTGAATGCTGAAATTCTGAAAAACACGGCGACCCAGGCCCGGGTAATGGACATCGAGTCGGCCCAAAAAACCGGCGCCATGATGCTGTTTGGCGAGAAATACGGTGAGACCGTGCGCGTGCTCGACATTGGCACCAGCCGCGAGTTGTGCGGCGGCGTCCATGTGCAGCGCACCGGCGACATCGGCATCTTCAAGGTGGTGGGCGAGAGCGGCGTGGCCGCTGGCGTGCGCCGTATTGAGGCTGTCACTGGCCAGAATGCGCTGGCCTACCTTCAAAATCTGGAAGACACCGTAGGTGCAGCCGCCCACACGCTGAAAGCGCCAGTGGCCGAGCTGACCGACAAGCTGGGCCATGTCCTGGACCACGTCAAAGCGCTGGAAAAAGAAGTGGCGGCATTGAAGGGCAAGCTGGCGTCCGCCCAGGGTGACGAAATGCTCGGCCAGGCCGTGGATATCAACGGCGTCAAGCTGCTGGTGGCCAAGCTCGACGGCGCGGATGTGAAGACCCTGCGCGAGACCATGGACAAGCTCAAGGACAAGCTCAAGACGGCCGTCATTGTGCTGGCCGTGGTGGATGGCGAGAAGGTGCAGGTCGCCGTGGGCGTGACCTCCGACACCACAGGCAAAGTCAAGGCTGGCGAGCTGGTCAACTTCATTGCTGCACAGGTGGGTGGCAAGGGCGGCGGCAAGGCCGACATGGCCATGGCCGGTGGTACTGAACCGGCCAAACTGCCCGCGGCCCTTGCCAGTGTGCAGGCTTGGGTAGCCGCCAAGCTTTGAGCGGGTAACTGGAGGTTGCTATAGAAAATATAGCTGCTTGCGCAATATCCACGGGGGCTATAGCCCTATTTGTTCAATATTTCTTGCTGCCAGATGCGACTGGTGAACCCATCGCGGTCGTCGTCGGGTGGCAAGGCGTGCGCATCGTTCGCCAGTTGCGTACGGATCAACCGCTGCAGCGTTTCCATGTGCGGCGTTACCGTGCCAAAGAACATCGCCTGGCCGCGCCGGGCGATTAACAGCGTGGGAAAGTTCTCGACCTCGATCGGGTCGACCAGTTCGGCCTCGTTCTCCACATCAATCCACACGAAGCGCGCACCGGGAAACTGCGCCTGCATCTGTTCAAACGTGGCCTGGTAGTCCCGGCAGGTGCCGCACCAGTCGGCACACAGGCAGGCGACCAACAAATTGACTGAATCTGAAATGGGGACGGTTGGCATATGCCAATCATCGCAGAAGATAAAGCCTGACCTAGATCAAGAACTTGTTTACCCAAAGGAGCACATTTCAGATTCTGGGATTGAATTTCACCCAATTGCGCGGTGAAGTCCCAGGCAATAAAGAGGGGATTACATGTTCCAGGTACGCATTCACGGGCGTGGAGGGCAGGGCGTCGTAACCGGCGCTGAGATGCTCTCCATCGCTGCTTTTCAGGGGGGGCGCCATGCGCAGGCCTTCCCCAGTTTTGGTTCCGAGCGAACCGGTGCGCCGGTAGTGGCGTTTTGCCGCATGGACGACAAGGAAATCCGTCTGCGCGAGCCCATCATGGAGCCCGATGCGCTCATCATCCAGGACCCCACCTTGCTACACCAGGTGGACGTGTTCAGTGGCCTTAAAAAAGACGGCTACATCCTGATCAACACCACCAAGACCTTCGACCAGCTCGGACTGGGCGAGTTCGTCAAAGGGTTCAAGCCCGATCACTTGCTCACCGTTCCGGCTTCAGAGTTGGCTATGAAGCACGTTCGCCGGCCGGTGCCCAATGTGCCCCTGTTGGGTGCGTTTGCAGCCCTGGGTGGGCTCATCACGCTGCAGGCTGTGCATGCGGCGATCGACCAAAAATTTCACGGCACTGTGGCCAAGGGCAATAAGGACGCTGCCAGCGAAGCGTATGACATCGTGATGGAACAGGAAAGGCAGGCCCACCATGCTTGAACAATGCGAAGGCTCACATGCCGTAGCCCGTGCCGTGGCGCTGAGCCGCCCTGAAGTCATTTGTGCCTACCCGATTTCCCCGCAGACCCACATCGTCGAAGGCTTGGGGGAACTGGTGAAGTCCGGCACGCTGGAGCGCTGTGAGTTCATCAACGTGGAGTCCGAATTTGCCGCTTTGAGCGTGGCCATTGGCGCATCGGCGGCTGGCGCGCGGGCTTACACGGCCACGGCCAGCCAGGGGCTGCTGTTCATGGCCGAGGCCGTGTACAACGCGTCCGGTCTGGGTCTGCCCATCGTGATGACGGTAGCCAACCGTGCCATCGGAGCCCCCATCAACATCTGGAATGACCACACCGACAGCATGTCCATGCGCGATGCGGGCTGGATCCAGATTTTTGCCGAGACCAACCAGGAGGCGCTGGATCTGCACATTCAGGCCTTCCGCATCGCCGAGCAGCTGTCGCTGCCAGTGATGGTGTGCATGGACGGGTTCATATTGACCCACGCCTACGAGCGCATCGACATCCCCGACCAGGCCCAGGTGGACCGCTATTTGCCGCCCTACGAGCCGCGCCAGGTGCTGGACCCCAATGACCCAGTGACGATTGGCGCCATGGTGGGGCCGGAGGCCTTTACGGAAGTTCGCTATCTGGCCCATGCCAAACAACTCCAGGCACTTGACCTGTTGCCGGAACTCGCCACCGAGTTCAAGGAAGTTTTCGGCCGTGACTCTGGCGGGCTGGTCAAGCCTTACAAGCTGGAAGACGCCGAAACCATTGTCATTGCCTTGGGTTCCGTCCTGGGCACCATCAAGGACACGGTCGATGAAATGCGAGAGCAGGGCATCAAGATCGGTGTCTTGGGCATCACATCGTTCCGGCCATTCCCGATCGAGGCGATTCGTGCGGTCACAGCCCACGCCAAGCGCATTGTGGTGATTGAAAAATGCTTTGCCGTCGGCATTGGCGGCATCGTGTCGCGCGATGTGCGCAGCGCTGTGCAGAGCCGACCCCAGCAGGTTTTTGCCGTCGTTGCTGGGTTGGGCGGGCGTGCCATCACCAAGGCGTCGCTGCACAAGATGCTGCGCGAGGCCATTTCCGACAAGCTGGAACTGTTGACGTTCCTGGACCTGGACTGGTCAATCGTCAACCGCGTTCTGGAACGCGAAAAACAACAGCGCCGTTCTGGCCCCGTGGCCGAAGGCATTCTGCGCGACATCGGCACGGTGTCATCAAAAATAGGCTGACATCATGGAACAAACCGTCGTCAAGTTTTACCAGACCGGCACCTTCACCGTGGGCAACCGCCTGCTCGAAGCCGACCAACGCAGTGTGCAGGCCAACACCCAGCGCAACAATTCGCTCAACTCCGGTCACCGCGCCTGCCAGGGATGCGGTGAAGCGCTGGGCGCCCGCTATGCCATTGATGCCGCCATGCAGGCCACCAATGGCCAATTGATCGCGGCCAATGCCACAGGCTGCCTGGAAGTATTTTCCACTCCCTACCCCGAAACCTCCTGGCAGATGCCGTGGATCCACTCGCTGTTTGGCAACACCGCAGCGGTGGCCACCGGCATTGCAGCCGCCATGCGCGTCAAGGGTCGCAGTGACGTGCGTGTGGTGGCACAGGGCGGTGACGGTGGTACCACCGACATTGGCTTTGGCTGTCTATCCGGCATGTTCGAGCGCAATGATGATGTGCTTTACATCTGCTACGACAACGAGGCCTACATGAACACGGGTGTGCAGCGCTCCAGCGCGACGCCACCGGCGGCGCGCACGGCAACGACCATGCCGGTCGGCCCCCAACCGGGTAACGTGTTTGGCCAGGGCAAGAACCTGCCCCAGATCGCCATGGCGCACGAGATTCCGTATGTGGCCACGGCTACCGTGGCAGACCTGCGCGACCTGGAATACAAGGTCACCAAGGCCATGACCATGCGTGGCGCGCGCTACATCCACATTTTTGTGCCTTGCCCTTTGGGTTGGGGTGCTGCCTCGCACGACACCATTCGGCTGGCCCGTTTGGCGCATGAATGCGGAATCTTTCCGGTGTTTGAGGCCGAGCGCGGCGAGGTGACGGGTGTCTCAAAGATCCGGCGCCAGGTTCCGATTGAGGACTACCTGAAACCGCAGAAGCGCTTTGTCCACCTGTTCGGTGCAACGCCCGACACAGAGACGATTGGTCGATTGCAAGCCATCGCTGATCGCAATATTCGCCGCTTTGGCTTGTTGGACGCCGATAAAAACGTGGGGGCTCTGTAACATCATGCAAAAACCATTCGCCATCACGCTTGACGTCGGCTCATCACTCGCCAACCACACCGGATCCTGGCGCAACTCGCGCCCGGTCTACTTGGACCGCTTGCCGCCCTGCAACAACCAGTGCCCGGCTGGCGAGAACATTCAGGCCTGGCTGTTCCATGCGGAATCCGGGAACTACGAGCAAGCGTGGCGCACCCTCGTCGAGGACAACCCGTTCCCTGCCATCATGGGCCGCGTCTGCTACCACACCTGCGAAGGCGCGTGCAACCGCGGCAAGCTCGATGCACCGGTGGGCATCAACTCGGTGGAACACTTCCTGGGCGACCAGGCCATCGCGCAGGGCTGGAAGTTTGCGCCCGTTGCAGCTCCGTCGGGCAAGAAAGTGCTGGTCGTAGGTGCTGGGCCATCCGGTTTGTCGGCGGCCTACCATCTGGCCCGTCTGGGGCACGCGGTGACGGTGCAAGAAGCCGGGCCGTTGCCGGGCGGCATGATGCGCTTTGGCATTCCGCAATACCGCCTGCCGCGCCAGGTGCTGGATGCCGAAGTGCAGCGCATCGTTGATTTGGGTGTGCGCATTGAATATGGCGTCAAGGTGTCCAACGTGCTGGAGTCGCAAAAGCAGGGTGGTTTCGATGCCGTCTTTTTGGCGGTTGGCGCTCACATTGCCAAGCGTGCGTATATCCCGGCCGGCGACTCGGCCAAGGTGCTGGATGCCGTGGCGGTGCTGCGGTCCATGGAAGGCGAAGACAAGCCGATGCTGGGGCGCAAAGTGGTGGTGTATGGTGGAGGAAACACCGCGATTGACGTGGCCCGCACGGCCAAGCGGCTGGGCGCTACCGAGGCCATCATCGTCTACCGCCGCAACCGTGAAAAGATGCCCGCGCATGACTTTGAGGTGGAAGAGGCCCTGCAAGAAGGCGTGCTGATCAAGTGGCTGTCCACCATCAAACAGGCGGGTGAATCTTCCATCACAGTGGAGAAGATGGCGCTGGATGAAAAAGGCTTTCCACAGCCTACCGGCGAATTCGAGACTCTGGAGGCAGACTCTGTGGTGCTGGCTTTGGGTCAGGACGTCGACCTGTCGCTGATCGAAGGCATACCCGGGTTGGCCGTGGAAGACGGCGTTGTCAAGGTCGATGCCAACATGATGACAGGCTACGCGGGTATTTTTGCGGGCGGTGACATGGTGCCTGCCGAGCGCAACGTGACGGTGGCCATTGGCCATGGCAAGAAGGCCGCACGCAACATCAATGCCTGGCTCACGGGCAGCGCATATGTTCCGGCTGAAAAGCACGAACTGGCAAGCTTTGACAAGCTCAACACCTGGTACTACAGCGACGCACCCAAAACCATGCGCCCCATGCTGGACATCCTGCGGCGCAAATCCACCTTTGAGGAAGTGCAGGGCGGACTCGATGAAGGCAACGCCCTGTTTGAAGCCAGGCGATGCCTCTCCTGCGGCAATTGCTTTGAGTGCGACAACTGCTACGGCGTGTGCCCTGACAATGCGGTCATCAAAAATGGACCCGGCAAAGGCTTTGACTTCAACTATGACTATTGCAAAGGTTGCGGCATTTGTGTGGCTGAATGCCCCAGCGGATCGATAAAAATGGTGCCGGAAGACATTTGAGTGGCATTGCATGCCGATAATTGATGATTTGTGCAGGAGTTCGCATGCCCCCATCTACCATTCGCCGTATCGCCATTTGTACCGGGGGCGGTGATGCGCCTGGCCTGAATGCGGTTATCCGCTCGGTGGTTATTGCCGCTATCAACCGGGGTTGGGAGTGCTATGGCATTCGCGACGGCTTCAACGGTATTTTGTTTCCCGAGCGCTACCTGGAAGGCGGCGTGTTCCGTCTGACACTGGACAAGGTTCGCGACATCGGGCATCTGGGCGGCACCATGCTGGGTTCGACCAACAAGGGCAATCCGTTGCACTTCCCCACCCGCATGCCGGATGGCACCACGCACGAGATCGACCGTTCGGGTGAAATTTTGGAGTATTTCGCCCGAAAGGAGCTGGATGCGCTGGTCTCGATTGGTGGCGACGGCTCTTTGACCATTGCCGATGCCCTGCACAAAAAGGGCTTGCGCGTGGTGGGCGTGCCCAAGACCATTGACAACGACCTTGACAAGACCATGACCACCTTTGGTTTTGACACCGCTGTGGCGTTTGCCACCGAGTGCCTGGACCGGCTGCACAGCACGGCCGAGAGCCACCAGCGCGTCATGGTGGTCGAGGTCATGGGCCGCTACGCCGGCTGGATTGCGCTGCACTCCGGAATTGCGGGCAATGCGCATGCCATTTTGATGCCCGAGATTCCGTTTGATCTGGACAAGGTGGTCGACCGCATCCATGCGCGTGACGCCGACGGGCAGCTCCACACCGTGGTCGTCGTGGCCGAGGGCGCTGCACCGCGTGATGGGCACACCGAGCTGCTGGAGTCTGCAGAAATTGGCCAGGCCGAACGCCTGGGCGGCATGGGTGAGCGGGTCGCCAAGGCGCTACAGCAACGTACCGGCAAGGACACGCGTGTGGTTGTTCTTGGCCACCTGCTGCGGGGCGGCAGCCCCACTGCATTTGACCGTTTGGCTGCCATGCGTTTCGGTGCGGCAGCGGCGCGCGCACTCGACGAAGGACTGTCGGGCGTCATGGTTGCACTGGCCTTCCCCAATGTGAACTACATCGCCCTGGAGGAAGTGGCCGGGCGCATGAAGGCTGTTCCCATGGATAGCGATACCCTGCTGACCGCGCGCGATTTGGGAATTTGCCTGGGAGATTGAAAATCTTCCGGCGGAGACATTAACAAATTATCTGGAGAACAATAATCATGAATGAACTTTCACCCGCAGAGCAAGCCTTGCGCGAAGCAGCGCGCGAATACCACCGCACGCCCACGCGCGGAAAAATTTCCGTCACGCCCACCAAGCCGTTATCCAATCAACGTGACCTGTCGTTGGCGTATTCGCCGGGTGTAGCTTATCCGTGCCTGGACATTCAGGCGGACCCGTCACTGGCGGCGGAGTACACCTCGCGCGGCAATCTGGTGGGCGTCATCACCAACGGTACTGCGGTTCTGGGCCTGGGCAACATTGGCCCGCTGGCGGGCAAGCCAGTGATGGAAGGCAAGGGTTGTCTTTTCAAAAAGTTTGCAGGCATTGACGTGTTTGACATTGAACTGGCCGAGAACGACCCCGACAAGCTGGTCGAGATCATTGCCGCCATGGAGCCCACGCTGGGCGGCATCAACCTGGAAGACATCAAAGCGCCGGAGTGCTTCTACATCGAGAAGAAGCTCAGCGAACGCATGGGCATTCCGGTGTTCCATGATGACCAGCATGGCACGGCCATCATTTCCAGTGCAGCGTTGATCAACGGCCTGGAACTGGTGGGAAAACGCATTGAAGATGTGAAGGTTGCCGTATCCGGCGCTGGTGCAGCAGCCTTGGCTTGCCTGGACGTCATGGTGGGCCTGGGGGTACGGGTTGAAAACGTGTTTGCGTGTGACTCCAAAGGCGTGATCTATGAGGGCCGCCCCGGTGGCTACGATGAATCCAAGGCGCGCTTCGCGCAAAAGACGACTGCGCGCACACTGGCAGACATCGTGCAGGATTGCGATGTCTTTTTGGGTTGTTCGACGGCCGGTGTGCTGACGCAAGACATGGTCAAGACCATGGCACCCAAACCCATCATCCTGGCGCTGGCCAACCCCGAGCCCGAGATTCGCCCCGAGTTGGCCAAGGCCGTTCGACCCGATTGCATCATCGCCACCGGTCGCTCGGACTACCCCAACCAGGTCAATAATGTCCTGTGTTTCCCCTACATCTTCCGGGGTGCTCTGGATTGCGGCGCAACAAAGATCACCGAAGCCATGAAACTGGCCTGTGTGCGCCAGATCGCCGATCTGGCCAAGGCCGACATCAGTGAGGAAGTGGCCAATGCCTATGCTGGCAAAGAACTGGTTTTTGGGTCTGACTACCTCATTCCCACACCGTTTGACTCGCGCCTGATTTTGCGTATCGCACCGGCTGTGGCTCAGGCTGCCTTTGATTCAGGCGTGGCCGCACGGCCCATCAAAGACATGGAAGCCTACCGCCAGCAACTGTCCCGATTCGTGTACCAAACCGGTATGTTCATGCGCCCGGTGTTTACGGCTGCCAAGGCGGCGCCGGCCAAGAACAAGCGCGTGGCCTATGCAGAAGGTGAAGACGAGCGCGTGCTCCGCGCAGCGCAAGTGGCTGTTGACGACGGTTTGGCCCATCCGATTCTGATTGGCCGCCCAGCGGTGATTGCGGCGCGCCTGGCCAAGGCGGGCTTGCGTATCCAGCTCGGGCGCGATGTGGACTGCGTCAACCCCGAAGACGATCCGCGCTTTCGCCAGTACTGGGAGCTGTACCACAAACTGATGGGGCGACATGGCGTGACACCCGAAGCAGCCAAGGCTGCAGTGCGCCGCTCCAGCACCACGATTGCCGCGCTGGCCGTCAAGCTGGGTCATGCCGACGCCATGTTGTGCGGGATGTTGGGGCGGTTTGACACCCACCTGCAGCATGTACGCGACATCATTGGCCTTAAGGAAGGCGCAACGGGGCTGGCTGCCATGAACGCGCTGATGCTGGACCGGCACGCGCTGTTCATTGCTGACACCTATGTGAACGAAGACCCATCGGCTGAACAATTGGCCAGCATTGCCCTGATGGCAGCGCAAGAGGTCATTCGCTTTGGCTTGCCGCCCAAAGTGGCGTTTTTGTCGCACTCCAATTTCGGTTCGTCGGATCGCCCCTCTGCTCGCAAGATGCGACTGGCGCGCGAGCTGTTTACGAAGATGGCGCCAGACATCGAGTGCGATGGCGAGATGCAGGGCGACTCTGCCCTGTCAGAGACGGTGCGCCATGGCGCTTTGGCCGACACCACATTGCACGGCGAAGCCAATTTGTTGATTTGCCCGAACCTGGATTCGGCAAACATCCTGTTCAACGTGCTCAAGATGACAGCTGGGCATGGCGTAACCGTAGGTCCAATCTTGTTGGGAGCAGCCGGGTCTGCACACATACTGACGCCTTCAGCCACCGTGCGCCGCGTCGTCAACATGACGGCATTGGCGGTCGCTAACGCTTCGTCGTTCGCCTAGTTCAAGCGCGCTCACACCCATGCAGGCTTCTCGGCCATGCATGAGTGATGGTGCTCACGCTGATCGTCCTTCGGTGACTTAGGTCACGGGCGGTCGCTGCGTAACGATTTACACTCAAAGGGTTTTCCCACAGTTCGTATTGAGTCTTTGCAAAGGCCCCCATGAGTGCATTCCAGGAAGAAACCGTATTGAGCGTCCACCACTGGACCGACCGGCTGTTCAGCTTCAAAACCACCCGCGACCAGTCGCTGCGTTTCTCCAATGGGCACTTCACCATGATTGGGCTGCGTCTGGAAACAGGCAAGCCGTTGCTGCGCGCCTACAGCATCGTCAGCGCCAACTACGAAGACCACCTGGAATTTTTCAGCATCAAGGTGCAAGACGGCCCGCTGACCTCGCGGCTGCAGCACATCAAGGTGGGCGACAAGATTGTGGTGGGCCGCAAGCCCACCGGCACTTTATTGATTGACTACCTGCTGCCCGGAAAGACCCTGTATCTCATTGGCACCGGAACCGGTCTGGCGCCGTTTTTGTGCCTGATCCGGGACCCGGCCACGTATGAAAAATACGAGAAGGTTGTTCTGTTCCACGGTGTGCGCGAGGTCAATGAACTGGCCTATGCCGACTTCATCACCCTGGACCTGCCCAAGGACGAGTACCTGGGTGAATTCGTCACGGCGCAGTTGCTTTACTACCCCAGCGTGACACGCGAGCCGTTCAAGAACCGGGGGCGTGCCACGGACCTGTTCGCCAGTGGCAAGCTGGAAGCCGACCTGGGGCTGCCCAAGCTGGACCCGGTCCGCGACCGCATCATGATCTGCGGCAGCCCGGCGTTGAACAAGGACATGCGCGAACTACTGGACGCGCGTGGTTTTGTCGAGGGAAGCACCACGACGCCAGGCGACTATGTTGTCGAACGCGCGTTTGTTGAGCAATAGGGCACATTGATGACACATTACGATATTTACGCCATTGGCAACGCGTTGGTGGACAGCGAATACGAAGTCAGCGACCAACAGCTTCACACCATGGGCGTAGAAAAGCGCCACATGACGCTGATTGATGCGCATCGGCGTGCCGAACTTTTGGCCCATGTGCATGGCTTGCACGCCCGGCGCACGGGTGGCGGGTCTGCCGGCAACACGGTGGTGGCCATGGCCCAATTGGGGGGTAAGGCGTTTTATTCCTGCCGCGTCGCCGATGACGAGTTGGGTGCCTTCTACCGCGAAGATCTCACGGCCAATGGCGTTGCCACCAACCTCACGCACACCAGGGCGCCCGAGGGGCAAACGGGAAGTTGCATGGTGATGGTGACGCCGGACGCCGAGCGCAGCATGAGTACTTTTCTGGGTGCCACCGCAGAAATTGACCACACATCGCTGCACCCGCATGACATTGCGCGTGCCAAGGTGTATTACATGGAAGGTTACCTGGCTGCATCGCCAACCGGGACGGACGCGGCCTTGAAAGGTCGCGCGCTGGCGCGTGAGGCCGGTGTTGCGCTTGCCGTTACCCTGAGCGACATGAGCATGATTAAATTCTGCCGCGCCGGTCTGGAAGCCATGCTGGGCGATGGGGTGGACTACCTGTTTTGCAACGAGGAGGAAGCCCAGGTCTGGTGCGACACGCAGGATTTGGATGCGATTTGCAGCCAGTTGTGCCAGGTGGCGCGTGTAGTGTGTTTGACCCGCAGTGCCAAGGGGTGCCTGGTTATTGAAGGCGATCAACGCACCGAAGTATCAGCCACCACTGTAAAGGCCCTGGATACGAATGGCGCGGGCGACATGTTCGCCGGTGCTTTTTTGTATGCCGTGACCCACGGACACAGCCACGTCCAGGCCGCCCAACTCGCCAATCTGGCGGCCGGTCGGGTAGTCAGCCAGTACGGCAACCGCCTCTCGCACGCCGCCGTGGCGGACGTTAAAACCCATTTTGAAAAACTGGTGGCCTGAAGGTGCGTTAACCAGGAGCGTGCTTGAGCGCACTGTGCATGCGTGACCACCCGATTTCCTATTTTTGGAGTGGCGATGCTATTCGCAGCCGAAGTGTGAGTGGTGTCGTTCTGTCAGGTCGGGTCGATATCCCTGAGCTCCCTGCAAGGCTGGTAGCGGACTGGCAGCGAGAGACATCGTTGCGCATAGGGCTGGAACCCGGCGATGTTGAGCAATTGCCTCTGGCGCGAGCGCGTACCAGGTGGCCGGACTACAAGCACTGCGTACAGGCGGCAACCGACTGGACCTGTTCCAACGGCTTGCAAGACGTGCTGGCGTCCAGTGACATCGCCCTGATGGCCTGCCGCGGCGCAAAGTACCACCATGACGGCGCACAGTATGGCGGTATGGCCTTTTGCAACCTGTTTTTGAGCGAAGACAGGGGGCTGGACGTTCACTTCCCGGCAACAGGCCACAGAATCCCGTTGTCCAAGGGTACGGTTATGGTTTTTGATACCTGCCAAACCCACGCCGTCATTGCACGCCACAGCAGCGGTTTCAATGTGGCGGACTTTCCAGTCGAACTGGATTGCACCCAGGTATTTCTGACCTGGGAGCTTCCTATCGAGAATCCCAGTGTCGCGCAAACACTGGGAATTTCCTTCGATATCGAGCGTGAATTGCTATAAATTCGATAGCTGCTTACGCAATATCCACGTTGTCTAGAGGCCTATTTGTCTTTGATGTTTTAGCGAAACCTCAAACGCGGTCCGCCCTGCGCTGCTCCACCCGATACGGTGGCAGCCCCGCCAGCATGCGTCGGCCATAGCTTTGCAGCATCAGCCGCTTGTCGTAGCAGATCACCGCAGCATGGTCGTCTTCGGTGCGGATGGCGCGCCCGGTCCATTGCAGCAGTTTGATGCCGGTGGCGGGTATGACCAGTTCGTTGAACGGGTCGCGCCCGACGCTGCGCAGCCACTCGGCGCGGGCTTCGTCCACCGGTTCTGACGGCGGGGCAAATGGCAGCTTGGTGATGAACACGGTTTCGCACAGTTTGCCTGGCAGGTCCAGCCCTTCGCCAAACGACTGCATGCCAAAGATGACGGACGCAAAGCCCGATTCCACCCGCGCCATGTGGCTGCCCAACAGGCGTGCGCGCGACTGGGTGCCTTGCACCAGAACCACTTCCATCAACGCGGCGGGCAAGGCTTCGGTGGCGACGCGCATTTGTGCGCGGGATGTGAACAGCACCAGTGCGCCGCGCTCCACATTCACCAGGTCCTTCATCAACTCTGCCACCATCTCGCGGGTGTAGGCGTCGGCCTGCTTGGGGTCGGCCAGGGTGTGCACCACGGTCAACGTGCCCTGGGTGGCGTAGTCAAACGGGCTGGCCACTTCCAGCGCCTGCACAGCTGCGTTGTTGATGAGCCCGGCTTCGTGCAAGAAGTAGTCAAAGCTGCCGCAGCTGGTGAGCGATGCCGATGTGACTACCGCACCGCGCACCTGGCTCCACAAGAACTGGCGCAGCAGGTCGCCGGGAACGATAGGGCAGGCGTGCGCCGTCATGGTCAGGTAGCCGTGTTCACTCTCGGCCTGCAGCCACTTGGCCAGTGGCTGCTCGCCGTGCTCCAGCAGCAAACTGGCGGTGGACACGATGGCACCCAGTCGGGGAACGAGCCCGCCCAGCTTGGCGTATTGCTGGGCGCATTGTGTGGCCTGCGCCGGGTCTTCCTTGGCGATGGCCTTTACCTCCACACCCAGTGCTTCCAGCGCCTTGGACAGGCCGGTCGCCTGCGCCTGGATTTGGGTCACCGTCTCCGTCAGCGCCTCGGGCAGCACACCATGCGCAAAGCGCAGCGTACCGTCCTGGCCTTCGCCTTGCGCGTTCTGGCCGGTTTGTGCCCACACCATGTCCATGGCCAAGCGCGCCAATTGGGTGAGGGCCTGTTTGAGCTGGCTGGTGACGGTGGCTACATCTTCGGTTAGGTGCAGTTGTAGGGCCGTGCTGACCTCTTGCAAAATCTTGGGCAGCTTGTCCAGCCAGCGCAGATTGCTCATGTCCATACTGCTTGCAAACTGATCCAGCGCCACGGCGGGCAGGTGGTGGCCTTCGTCAAAAACGACCAGGCAGTTGTCCAGCTCGGGCAGGGTTTTCATCCCCAGGGACGCCAGCACCAGATCATGGTTGGCAACGATGACGTTGGCCTCGCTCAAGCGGATGCGGGCCTCGTAGTAGCTGCAATCGCGAAAGCGCGGGCAGTGGCGAACGGTGCAGGTGTGGCGCTCGGCCGCCACGCTGGACCAGTCGCGGGCATCGGGCGCTTCGTTCAGGCTGTCGCGGTCGCCGTCCCAACTGCTGGCGGCCAGCATGGACGCCATCGATTCGTACAGATGAATGCGGCGCTCTTCGGCCTCTTCCTGGGACAGCACCGAGCCGAGTTTGGATGGCTTGGGTGCATCGTCGTCGGCGTCAAACAGTTCTTCTACTGCACCCCCATTTCCCACCAGGCGCTCCAGCTTCAGCTTGCACACGTAGCGCCCACGCCCTTTGGCGAGTGCAAACACAAAGGGCTTGTCCATGCTCTGCGCCAGGGCGGGCAGGTCCTTGGTCATCAACTGCTCTTGCAAGGCCACTGTGGCGGTGGAGATCAGCACACGGGTCTTGCGCTCCAGCGCCAGGGCAATTGCGGTGGATGCATAGGCGGCCGATTTACCTACACCGGTGCCGGCCTGGATGACGGCAATGGCTTTAGTGGGAGCGGGTTGCTCGCCCAGGTCGGCGCGGGACAGCGTAGCGGCCACACAGGCTGCCATCTCATGCTGGCCTGGGCGGGGGCGAAAGCCGGGCGTGGAGCCGACCACTTTCTCAAAAGCCGCCAGCGACAGGTCAGCCAAATGTTCTGGGCTCAAAAAAACCATCCAAAAAGGGGAAAAGGAGAGACAGATGTCCAGCAAGGGTCACAAGAGCGTCGAATATACCGTTTTAAGACGGTTTGCCGAGGGTTTGCCGTCGCCAGGGGCCTTGTCTCTAAGGGCTTTTCCCGGTGTCGGAAGCCGCCTAATGCGGTATTCTTTCTGATTCATTACAAGGAGCGCTGCGGTGGCCAAACCCAAATTGATTCTGGACTACGTTTACGACCACGAGGCCAAGCTGGCTGACCGGGTGTATCTGACACAACCCACCGGTGGCGGTCAGGTGGTTGATTACACCTGGTCCCAGACCATGGATCAGGCGCGCCGCATGGCTGCGCATATCAAGGCGCAGGGCCTGGAGCCAGGTGCTCGCGTGGCGATTTTGTCTAAAAACTGCGCGCACTTCTTCATGGCCGAGCTAGCGATCTGGATGGCAGGCTGCACCACCGTCGCGATTTTCCCCACGGAGACGGCAGAGACTATCAGCTATGTGCTGGAGCACAGTGGCGCCAGCATGCTGTTTATCGGCAAGCTCGATACCTGGCCTGCGCAAAAGCCGGGCGTGCCCGCAACGCTGCCCTGCATTTCGTTCCCATTGGCGCCCAAAAACAGCTACGAACAGTGGGACGCCATTACCGGGCGGACCCAGCCGCTGACCGGGCGCATCGCTCGCGATGGCAAAGACATCGCCATCCTGCTGTACACGTCGGGCTCCACCGGAACGCCCAAAGGTGTGATGCACAACTTTGAGCGCATCACCAAGGTGGCCGAGAACATTGCCAAGGACATCAAATCGCGCATTGGCGATATTGACGACAACCGCATCCTGTCCTACCTGCCTCTGGCGCACGTGTTTGAGCGCGCCTGGGTGGAGTCCATGTCCATGATTGACGGCAAAACGCATGTTTTCTTTGCAGAAAGCCTGGATACCTTCGTGGCCGACCTGAACCGTGCGCGGCCAACCACCTTTATTTCGGTACCCCGCCTGTGGCTCAAGTTCCAGCAAGGCGTGTTTGCCAAAATGCCGCCCAAGAAGCTGAATCGCCTGCTCAGCATCCCGATTCTGAGCGGCATTGTGAAGCGCAAGGTTTTGAAGAATCTGGGGCTTGACCAGGCTTTGCTGGCTGGCAGTGGTTCCGCGCCGATTCCGGCCGAGCTGATCTCCTGGTACCAGCGTCTGGGGCTCAACATGATTGAGGGTTACGCCATGTCGGAAGACTTTGCGTACTCGCATAACTCCACACCCGAAATTAACGCCCCCGGTTGCGTGGGTGTGCCATTGCCCGGCGTAGAAGTGCGCATCAGCGAAGAAGGCGAAATCCTCATCAAGTCGCCCGGCCAGCTGGTGGGCTACTACAAGCGCCCTGATCTGGATGCCGAAGTGTTCACGGCTGATGGCTTTTTCCGCACCGGCGACCGTGGTGAGCGCCGTGCTGACGGCCTGTTGAAGATCACCGGGCGCGTGAAAGAGATTTTCAAAACATCCAAGGGCGAGTACGTGGCACCAGCGCCCATCGAAAACAGCCTGAACGCTCACCCCTTGATCGAAATGAGCATGGTCTCCGGGCTGGGTCAGCCTGCTGCCTACGCCATGGTGGTACTGGGTGAAGATGTGCGCCCCAAACTGAAGGATGCAGCATTCAAGAAGGACGTGGAAGCCCAACTGGCGCAATTGCTCAAGGATGTCAATGCCGAACTCGTCAGCCACGAAAAGCTGCAGATGATTGTCGTGGCGCAAACACCCTGGACGATTGAAAATGGCTTCCTGACTCCGACCATGAAGATCAAGCGCTCGCGCATTGAGAATGAAGTGGCGACTCGGGTGGAGGCTTGGTACAGCGTCAATGGCAAGGTGCAGTGGGGCTAAGCGCCCAGTTTGAAGACGGCGACGATTTGAACCAGGTCTTGTGCCTGGCTCTTCAGCCCGCTGGCCGCAGCGGCCATTTGTTCCACCAGGGCGGCGTTTTGCTGGGTCGTCTGGTCCATCTGGCCGACGGCTTCACCCACTTGCGCCACACCCAATGACTGCTCCGTACTGGCGGCGCTGATTTCCCCCATGATGTCGGTGACCCGTTTGATGGCGCTGACCACTTCGTTCATGGTGGCGCCCGCCTGATCCACCAGCGTTGTGCCGTGTTCAACGCGGTCAACGCTGGCTCCGATCAGCGTTTTGATCTCCTTGGCCGCTTCAGCGGACCGCCCGGCCAGCGCCCGCACCTCGGTGGCCACCACGGCAAAGCCGCGACCCTGTTCCCCGGCGCGCGCCGCTTCCACTGCCGCGTTCAGCGCCAGAATATTGGTCTGAAACGCAATGCCGTCGATCACGCTGATGATGTCGGATATTTTGCGCGAGGCTTCGTTGATGCCTTTCATGGTCTCCACGACCTGGCCCACGACTTCCCCGCCTTTGATCGCAACCGTTGATGCATTTTGTGCCAGCTGGTTGGCCTGGCGCGCGCTGTCAGCGTTTTGCTTGACGGTGGAGCCCAGCTCCTCCATGGACGCGGCCGTTTGTTCCAGTGCACTGGCCTGCTGTTCGGTGCGCGCCGACAAATCGTGATTGCCCTGCGCAATCTCGGCGCTGGCGGTTGCAACGCCTTCTGATCCCGAACGGACCTGGCCGACGATGCCTGAAAAACTGTCGCGCATGGATTGGATGGCGTGCAGCAGGCTGGAGGTGTCGTTCGGTTTCAGGGCAATGTGTACTGTCAAATCCCCGTCCGCGATTCGGTTGGTGATGCTGGCGGCCTCGCCAGGCTCCCCACCGAGTTGGCTCAGGATGCTGCGTGTGATCAATATGCTGAGCGCCAGCAGCAAGGCTGTCAGTGCCAGGGTGCCCAGCCCCGCGTTCACAAATCGATTGGCTATGGCGGTGTCAACGTTGTCCAGATAAACGCCCGAGCCCACAATCCACCCCCAAGGCTCAAAGCCCTTGACAGAGGACACTTTTTGCACGGGTTTGTCGCTGCCCGGTTTGGGCCAGAGGTACATCACAAATCCGGCGCCGCTGGCCTTGACTGTTTTGACAAACTCCACAAACAACCGCTGACCGGTGGGGTCCTTGTTGTCGCTGAGATCTTTTCCTTCGAGCTCGGGTCTGACGGCATGCATGACCATCCTGGGCTGCATATCATTGATCCAGAAATACTCGGTCCCGCTGTAGCGCATGGAACGGACCGCTGCCAGGGCGCGTTGCTTGGCTTCGTCCTCCGGCATCTTGCCCGCTGCAGCCAGGCTGTGAAAGTGCACGATGACACTGTGTGCGCCCTCTACGGTTTGTCGAACCCCGAGCTGGCGCTCTTCCAGCACGACGGATCTCTCGGTCCACAGCAAAATTACCGATAGAACAGCAATGCCGAGGATGGAGCCCGCAAGGAGCAGGCCCATGCGCCGGGCAATCGTGACGGAATGAAGGCGAAACATGGTGTGCGCTCCTCTCGATCTTTTCCTGAAGATCGTTGATATGGGCGCCATTTTGGTCCTTCACATTTCAAATGTCACTGTTTATTTCATGGGTATTCCGTGACACGCCTCGGCACCGAATTTTCTAAGCTGGGAGGACCCGGTTGGACACGTCTGCAACGACTCCAGCCGAGTCAAGGTGCGATGGCTTTTGAATTGTCGGAAAGATCCACATACAGGGTCCGTAAACGCAATCGACTGCGCCAACAATTGCAACGGCCGCTCATAGTCGACACTGCCTTCCGGAGTGAGCGTGGGGTAGATGCCGTCCCACTGTATCGGCAAACCCAGTGCAGCCATGTGTACACGCAGCTGGTGGCGCTGGCCGGTGACCGGTTTCAGTGCGTATCGCGCCCGCTCGCCCTGAACGTCAACCGGTGCAATATGGGTCAGCGCGTTGGGCACACCCGGCACCTCGGTCTGCTGCATGAAGTGGGTTGAGGGCACGATGCGGCTCTCTCGGGCAATGGGCCAGGGCAGATTGGCGTTCCAGGGCGCAATGCATTCGTAGGTTTTGTCCACTTGGCGCGTGCGAAACAGCTCCTGATAAGCCCCTCGGCTGCTCACCTGTTTGGAGAAGAGTACCAGCCCGGCGGTGTCGCGGTCGATGCGGTGGATGGGCGAGAGTGCCTCCAGCCCTAGCGCCTTTTTCAGGCGGATCAGCACCGTCTCCTGCAGGTATTTGCCCGACGGCACCACCGGCAAAAAGTGCGGCTTGTCCACCACCAGCAGATGGTCGTCCTGCCACAGGACGGTGGCCTCGAAGGGGATGCGCGGTTCTGCGGCAAGGGCGCGGAAGTAGTACAGGCGCCGTCCGGCTTCATAGCGTGCGGTCGGGGCTATCGTTAGGCCGTAGTCATCGACCACATCACCGTTTTGCAGACGTTGAAGCCAGACCGCCGATGGCACGCCGGGAAAACGCGCTACCAGTGCTTCGTGCATCGTCAACCAGGGTCCAGTCGGTAGCACCACACAGCTGGGCCCCACACCATCGCGTGCAGGCGGCGGGTTGGGCCGGTACAGGCTCATTGCCGGGTGTCAGATGCGTTCAAACACCACATCCCACACGCCGTGGCCGAGCTTGATTCCGCGGTTCTCAAACTTTGTCAGTGGCCGGTAGTGGGGTTTGGGGGCATAGCCGTTCAACTCGGGGTTGGAGGTCAGCGCGCGGTTCTTCAGTAGCGGCTCGGCGCTGAGCACTTCCAGAATCTGTTCCGCGTAGGGCTGCCAGTCGGTGGCGCAGTGCAGGTACCCGCCTACTTTGAGGCGTCGGGCCAGTTTTGCCACCAGCGGCGACTGGATCAGGCGTCGCTTGTTGTGCTTGGTTTTATGCCACGGATCAGGAAAGAAAATGTGCACACCATCCAGACTGTTCAACGGCAGCATGTGGTCAATCACCTCGACCGCGTCATGCGCACAAATGCGGATGTTGGTCAGCTTGTTCTCGCCAATGCGCTTGAGCAGCGCGCCCACCCCGGGCTCATGCACCTCGCAGCACAGAAAGCGGGTGTCGGGCAACACGCTAGCAATGTGCGCCGTGGCCTCGCCCATGCCAAAACCAATTTCCAGCACGATGGGCGAATTGTCCAAGTCATTTTGGTCTGCAGCCCCCGTGGATATTGCGCAAAGCGCTTCCAGATTTATAGCGTTTTTCTGGTATGGAACCAGAAACGCCGGCCCCAGCTCCTCAAACGCCTTGGCCTGCCCGGTGGTGGTGCGCCCGGCACGTTTCACAAAGCTCTTGATGGTGCGCATGAAGGGCTTGGCGCTCTCCTGGCCTTCTGTGTCGGGTTGGAGGAGTAATTCGGTGGCGGACGTTGGCATGCTCATGCAGTGTCTTTCTGGTGCTCGGGCTGGCGCCTTGAGGAGGCCTGCATTGTAGGCAGGCCATTGACGCAGGTCACTGAATCCAGAGCTCCTTGCGTTGCAAAGGCATTTTTGTGGGTAGCAAGGGGTTGGTCAGGCGCAGCTCGGTGCGTCCGCTCAGGTTGGCGCGGCGTATGACATCGCCATAGGATTGCTGAAAGAGCCGCTCGAAGCTGCCATCCTTGATCGCAGCGGTAAGGCCACGCTCCAGAATTGCCGCCAGCTCAGGGTTGCTTTTGCTGACAAAGAAGTAAAACGCTGTGGGGTAGTGCAACAGCAGTCGAGGCTCCACCACCAGACCCATGTCAGCATACCGGTCGGCCTCACCCCAGATTTCCAGTACGGAACGCGGAAAGTAGTCGAAACGATTGGACTTGAGCATGCGAAACAGGCTGTCGTACCGGGGGCTCACCTCTACCGGCAATCCGTTGGTGCGCAGAATGGTCGTATCGGGCCAGTCATGCCCCTGGCCAGCTTTATGGACCTTCAGGTCATTGAGTGATTTGATACCGAAAAATTTGGGCAGATCCTGCTTGTTGACCAGAAAGATGCGCCAGCCATACAGTCCTTTGTCAATGGGAATGCGCACCGGCAGCAGGTCCTGCTCACGCTCTTTGGAGGTGATGGACCACACCACGTTGAGATCGATACCCTGGGCCAATTGCTTGAGCGCACGCCCTTGGGGCATCTGGTAGTGCATGGGTTCCATCGCGTACGGTATGCCGGATTTGCTGAGTGCCAGGGCCAGCACCTTGACGGGGTAAGCCCCATCGGCCTCCTGCTGGGGATAGCGTACCTGAAGTGTCGAGCCCTCAGCCGCAAGCCCAGCAAACGCGCCGTACAGTGCAAGCAGTAGGGCAACTGCGCTTCTCAGGCGCATCCGCACGAATGCCGCCGCCAAGCGGTGAGGCAACTGCAACTGCGTGGTCAAAATTCGGTGCATCACGGTGGGTACCAGTTTAGTGGATGGCCCACATTTAGAATCCACCTGAGCAAAGCCTTGCAATCAGCCAGACCCAGAACGGGTCATACCCCATGACATTGCCTACAAAAATCCATCTGCTCATTGTCGATCCGCAAAACGACTTTTGTGACATCCCCGTGGCTGACCAAGCTGCCGACGCAATGAACGGTGGAGGCACGCTGGGCCCAGCATTGCCGGTCACCGGCGCAGATGACGACATGAAGCGCCTGGCTACCTTCATCAACCGCGTCGGCAGCAAGTTGACCGACATCCATGTCACGCTGGACTCCCATCACCCAGTGGATATTGCCCACCCCACCTGGTGGACCAATGACAGGGGCGAGGCACCGGCGCCGTTTACCGTCGTCACATCCCGGGACATTGCAGCCGGCATTTGGCGTGCCCGCAACCCGCAGGTACAGGAGCGCAGCCGCCAGTACGTGGAGCAGCTGGACGCAGCCCAACGCTACGCGCTGGTGGTGTGGCCCGAGCATTGCCTGATGGGCCACTGGGGCCACAACGTGCATGCAGCCGTGGCGCAGGCGCTGGATGCATGGGCGCGCAACAAGCTGACGGTGGTGGACTACATCATCAAGGGTCCGAATCCATTCACCGAGCACTACTCGGCCGTGCGGGCTGAAGTACCCGACCCGACGGACCCCGCCACGTTGCTGAACGCACGTTTGATCCATGCCCTCGCAAGCGCAGACACGGTGATCGTCGCGGGCGAGGCGCTATCGCATTGCGTGGCCCATACCCTGCGCGACATAGCCGACCACTTTGGTGAAGACAATATCCGCAAGCTGGTGTTGCTCACGGACTGCTGCAACAGCGTAGCGGGCTTTGAACATCTGGGCCAACACTTTGTAGCCGAGATGCGCTTACGCGGAATGCAGACCGCGCTGTCGGGTGAATACCTACCGTGAGTCTGGCTTCCTGGGTGAGGCAAGCGCCTGGATCCCTGACTTCAATGCCGTTGCCGATGCACGGCATACATCTTGCGCACGAACTGCAACGATGGCCGGGTGGACCAGGCTTGCATCGCCATGGAAGCAGCTTTCGGGATGACAATTGCGTGCACCATGGGGTGCTCTTTGGGCGCAACCAGCGGTCCCAGCAAAGCGGCGGCAGTGAGGTCGGCGCGGGTCCACTGGCTTCCGTGCATATAAGGTCGCCCATCGGCCAAAAGCCCATCGAGCCAATCCAGTTCAGCCTCCAGCAGCGCGCGTGATTGCTGACCCTGCTCTGGCCCCAGATCCATAACCTTGATCATGATTGGCACGATGCGCGACCACCCTAGCGTCACCGCGGCGCGTTGCCAGAGCGGCAAGCCATCGGAAAAAATGGGGCGTACGGAGGCCGGATCATTGATGAGTGCTTCTGAATAGTAAAAACGCCGTATGTGAACGCCTGCGATGTCGTCTAGCCGCTTCTCCAGGGCGCGCACCTGGTCAGGCGCCTCACCTGCGAGGCTCGGGCGTTTGCCGGAGTGGTGCTCTTCGCACCAGTCGATGATGGCCGAAGACCCGGCAATCACCCCGCCGTCGGTCTGCAAAAACGGGACCGAGCCGCGTTTGGCGCCCAGCTTTCTGGCAATGGAACGGTGCATCCCCACCATTACAGGGCGCACCACATGGTCGATGCCAAAGTAGTCCAATGCCCAGCGGGCCTTCTCGCAATAGTGCGAGATATTGAAAACAAACAGTGTGGGTGCTTTCATGGACAGTCTTTCGCCAATTTCGTGTGGGGTAGAGCAGGGCCGCTTGTAGTGTATTACGCGTCCATGCGCCAATATCCGCACTCCACCGGCGTGGGTCAAAGCTCGCCCATCGCCATCAGCGACAGCACGTCCGGCTCCAGCAGGTCATCCATAGGCACGTCGGTTTGCATGCGCAGCACCTGCCACCCCAACGCAACCAGCACAATCAGCGTTGCTGCACACAGCTGAAAGTCACGTCTGGTCAGCCCCCACCACGCGGTGCCTCCAGATCCTGTTCCCACAGTCACGGCGGGCACGCCGCGCATTTCCCATTGCGCCAGCACGCGGTTTTGCAGGTCTTCCAGGCCATTGCTACCGGATTGCGCCAGTGCGACCCGCATGGCGCTGCGCAACGCAGAGTCAGCCGTGGGCGGCACAGAATCATGGGTGCGATCGAGAGTTTTCATAACCGGGCTCCGTGTAATGCGTTGCGCAGGGTGGCTTTGGCACGAAACAGCAATTGGTGGGCAGCGTTGATTTCGATCTCCAGCGCCTGGGCAATGTCGCCGGCCTGCGCATCGGCGTAGGCCCACATTGCCAGGGCCATGCGCTGCCGGGCGGGCAGAGTGCCCAGGGCCTGCTGCAACTGGGCGGCACTGAACGCCATGTCATCGCTGGCAGTGGTTTGTGTGATGTGCTGATGGGCATCGGCCAGGTCCATCAACGCGTCGTGCCCGGTGCTCAACTCGTGCTTGCGGGTCAGGTGCGTCTTGCAGCGGTTGATGACAATGGTGTTGAAGAAGGTGGACAGCTTTGCGCCAACGCCCTCCGTGGGCTGGCTGCTCCACAGGCGCAGGAACGACTCCTGCACCACATCCTGCGCATCCTCGGTCTTGCGCAGCAGTTGCATGGCCAGCGCGTGGGCTTGTGGCGTCAGGCTGTGCACCAGAGCGGTTGCGCTGGGCTTATGCCCCTGGCAGGCTCGGTACCACAATGTCCAGTCGGTCATGGCTTGTCTTTATCTCGCTGGCAGTTTTTCGCGCAGGGCGGCGCGCTCTTCGGGGCTGAGTTTGTCCAGCATGGCGCGGCGCTGCGTGAGCCATTCCTTGCGCTGTTCCGGCGGCAGCGCCTTCAGCTGCGCTGCGCGTTCCGCTTTGAAGCGTTCGCGCTCCTCGGGCGTCATGGCTTTCCAGCCATCGCGGGTTTTTTCGATCAAGGCCTTGCGGTCTTGCGGGCTCAGGCTTTGCAGGTTTTCCCGCATGCGCTTGCGAAACGATTCGCGCTCCAGTGGGCTGGCGCTTTGCAACTGGCGGCGCAACTCGGCGCGGCGCACGGTTTGCTGTTCAGTGCTCAGGGTGGACCACTCGATGGCGTCGGGTACGGCAATGGCCTGTGCGTGGACCGTCAGACCCCAACTCAGGGTTATGGTGCAAAGTGCCAGTTGGCGCCATGTGGGTTTACGGTTTGCCATGGTCGTTTGCTTTCGGTGATTGCTGTGGAGTGTGTAGCAAACCCGGCTTAGGTACGCCACAGGTTCAAGCTCGCTTCGGCCATCCCGGGGAACACCATTGCCTGTGTTTTCGCCGAACTCAAACCAAACTGGTGCTGCAATGCGGGCGCCAACACCGCGCGAATATCCAGTGTAGGTTTCAGGTCGCGACCGTTGAAGAGCTGGGCGGTACCGAGCCCCGGCCAGTCGGCCTGCACGCGCCCGCCGGCTACGGCTCCGCCCGCGACAAAGGCCACACCGCCCGTGCCATGGTCGGTGCCACCGGTGCCGTTGTAAGCGGCTGTGCGACCGAACTCTGTTATGACCACCACCGTGGTTCGGTTCCAGTGTGTTCCTAGCGCGGTGCGCAGCGCGCCCAGGCCTTCATCCAACGCCCCCAACAAGCGGATCAGGCGCGGGCCTTGCTGGGTGTGGGTGTCCCAGCCACCGGCCTCCAGCCAGGCCACGCGTGGGCCTTTGGGGTCGGACAGAAACGCCCCGGCCTGTTTGGCCAGGTTGGTAAATCCGGTTGTGCTCTCGGCTCCCATGGCCATGTCCTGCTGCCCCATAGCTTGCGTGAAGGCGTTGTGCAGTTGCGCGTCGCTGCTGTACATCTGGGCTACCCGCGTCATCAGGTCCTGGTCGTTGCCGCCGCGCTTCGCGGGCGTCCATGTGCTGGCGGAATCGCCCCCGCGCAGTGCCAGCGGCATGGCAGCCGTCAGAGCCATCGCGTGCTGGTTCGAGGCTTGCAGTGCGCGGCCCAGCCAGCCCGTGGTGAGTTCAAAGGGTCGCGCACCGCCGCTCTCCAGTAGTTGCTGGGCATCAAAGTGTGAGCGCTCGCGGTAGTGGCTCGCGGTGGCGTGCACCACCAGCAGCTCTTTCTGGCCGTACCAGCTGTGCAAATTGACGAGGGAAGGATGCAGAGCAAAGGTGCTGTCCAGTGGCAAAGGCGCAGCCAGGTTCGCAGCTGCATCGGCCGCGCCACGCAGACTGGCCCAGGCCGGGTCGCCCACAGCGGGTACAGCGGCCAGGCCATCCAGTGCGCCGCGCAGCAGCACTATGACCAGGCGGTTGCCGTCGGCCTGTGCAGTCGCGGCAGGTGCGGCCAGCACCAGGCGGGCGGGCAGGGCACCCACAGTTGCCGTTGCGGCGGCAGCACCAAGCCAGTGGAGGCAATCCCGGCGGGTCAAGGGTTGGGTCATGGTCTTATCTCCGTTGGAATTCAGGGCTGGCCAGTGTCAACGCCAGGCCCTGTGCCGCACTTTCGGCGCGTTCAATGTGTTGCAACGTGCCCATGCTCAGGTCAGTGCCCCAGGCCAGCTTGGCAAGGACCCGCGCATCGGCGGCAGTACGGTGGGCTTCGGCAAAGCGCTCGGCCCATTGCACGCGTTTGAGCAGCGCATCGGGTGACAGCCATTCTTCCGTGCGGTCCGGCCAGCCCTGTGGTGAGGGTGCGCGCCCAACCGCCTGGCCCATACCCTGCACGGCAGCCACGGTCTGCTCGATCGACGCCATGGGCAGCTTGAGCATACGGTGGGCAGACAGCACGTATTCCTCAGGGCGCTTGAACTTGGGCGGGTGGTCGCTCTGCCACGCTATGTCGTTGCCCCATAGCGCCTGCGCCACGGCCTGCAAATCGCCGCCGGTAGCACGAAAACGCGCCGATAGGGCGTCTACCAGCGCCGGTGGCGGCTCATCGGTTACAAAGTGGCGTACCAGCTTGGTGGCAACAAATTTGGAGCAGGCCGGGTGCTGCACCAGATCGCCGAGCAACAGGTCCAGCGCACGGGCGCCCTGCGGGTAGGTTTTACCGAGAATGGTTTTGGTGCCGGGCTCGTGCAGGGCTTCCACAAAGCCCGTTTTGCCATTGGTCTCAGGACGCACGGTCCAGCCGGTCAGCAGCCGCGCGGTCTGGGTGACGTCTTGCTGCGTGTAGCCGCCGTTCACGCCCAGTGTGTGCAGTTCCAGCAACTCGCGCGCCAGGTTTTCGTTGAGGCCTTTGGCGCGGCGCTGCCCGGCCCGCGATTCGGGGCCAATGGACTGCGCGTTGTCCAGGTACAGCAACATGGACGGGTGCAATACCGCCGCGCGGGCCAGGTCCCCGAAGTTGCCGAAGGCGTTGGGTCGAATGGCCTCGTATTCGTGCGGCCACACCAGCGCTACCATGGTTCCCTTGGTGGCTGCCACCGAAAAGTGGTTGACCCAGAACTGCACCCAACGCTCGGCCACCGGGGTTGTTGTGGCAATGATGTGCTGCCAGCGCCGCTCCAGGCCGCGCAGATTGGTCTGGCGCAACTCTTTGCGCGAGGGTGTCATAGGACCCAGGTTGTCCTGGGGCTGGTTGCCTGCACCGGGTGAAGGCTCTGGTTTCGCCTGGAGCGCGCCCTTGAGCACCTCGCGCGTCAAAGCCATCGCCTGCGCGCTGTCAATCAGGCCGGCGCTGTCAAAGGGTGCCGGATTCCTGAATTGCTCCAGCACCCAGGCGCGCGGGTCCGACTGAATGGCACGCTGGCTGGTTTCCGAGTAGCCGAAGCGGTGGGAGGCAATGGTCGCTGCTTGCATGGAGGGTCTCGCAGGTTGGTGGGCGGCACAAAAATCAGTGTGCAACGGCTCTTTAACCCGGCAGCCGCGCAATGCTTACGGTATACCCAAACAGTTTAGTAGGGCAATGGGTCCGTTCAGTGCCTGTCTTGCCAAACCGCATTGAAGGCCTGCCGGCGCGCTTCACACCCAGTTTGCCGCGCTTGGTCTGCTCCTGCCTTGACCACTGGACTTGTGCACTTTATCTTCGGGCCATGACTGATTCCAACCTAACTGCTAGCGCCTCGGCATTGGCTGGCGTATCTTCCGCCGAAAGTGCCAACCCGGGTCTTTGGGACAAGGCGCGCCTGAACCCCTCCAAAGATCAGTTTTTGGCGGTCATGGCCCTGGCATTTTTTAGTGCATTGCTTCTACTGCCTTTCGTGCGCAATCCGTTTTACGAAATATGGGGGGAGGCTGTTTTTGTCAGCATGCTGGCGCTACTGGCATTCACTGCGGCCGGTGCGATGCGCCAGACAGTGGTGTCGCGATGGGTGGCACAGTGGTGCGCCGTCATGTTGGCGGCAATCGTTGGCCCGTTGATCGTGCAGCTGCTGGGTACCGGCGGGAGCGTGTCCGAGTTTGTCGGTTCGCGCCAGCTCAAGGCGGGCTACTTCATGGTGATGTTCAACGCGGCCGTAGGCGGAAGCCTGATGGCATTGGTTGCTTTCAAGCGGGAGGAAAAGGCCAAGGCCAACGCTGAGGCCTTGCAGTTTGCCCTGGAGCGTGAAACGCTGCAGCGCCAGGCAACCGATGCGCGGTTGAGTTTGCTGACTGCCCAGATTGAACCCCACTTCCTGCTCAACACCTTGGCCAACGTGCAAACTTTGGTGGAAACCGGTTCGCCCCAGGCTGTGCCGGTATTTCGCAGTCTCATTGCCTATTTGCGTGGGGCCATGCTGCAGTTGCAGCAGTCGAGCGCCAGCCTCGCCGACGAGGAGCGGCTGGTGCGGTCTTACCTGGAAATCATGGCGATGCGCATGCCCGATCGGCTGCGCTACAGCATCGACATTGCCCCCGCATTGAAAGACTTGCGCTTTCCGCCTATGGCGCTCCTCACCCTGGTGGAAAATGCGGTGCGACACGGCATTGACCCCGGTATGAAGGATGGCGAAATTACCATCGGAGCCAGGGCCGTAGGTGCCAGCGCGGTGCTGATCTGGGTTTCAGACACGGGCGTGGGTATGTCCGAGACCGCCAGCATGGGGCTGGGGCTGAACAATCTGAAAGAACGCCTGAAGGCCGTGTTTGGCGCAGACGCTGCCCTGGAGCTGAGCGAGCAATCGCCGCACGGGTTGCGGGTTGACCTGCGTTTTCAGAGACCTTTGTGAATCGATCTGCCACATGACAAAACGCACCACCCTGAGCGCACTGATTGCTGATGATGAACCCCTGCTGCGTGAGCAGCTGACCCGGTACCTGCAGCGCCTTTGGCCCGAGTTGGAGGTCGTGGCACAGGCGCGCAACGGGCGCGAAGCAGTGGAGTTGTTTGACCAGCTACAGCCCGATGTGTGCTTTCTGGATGTGCACATGCCAGGCATGAACGGTGTGGAAGCTGCGCGCAGCATCGGTCGGCGGGCATCCATTGTGTTTGTGACAGCGTACGAGAATTACGCAGTAGAAGCTTTTCGTCAAGGTGCGATTGACTACCTGGTCAAGCCCCTGGAAGAAGCGCGACTGCAGGACACGATTGACCGGTTGAAAGCACGCTTGTGCGCATCGGAGTCGTCCAACCCGGCACCAGCAGATGCCGCAAATGCTTCCGACGTGGAGGCGCTGCTGGACCGTATGGCCCTGCAGTTGCGCGAGCGCATGGGTCCCCAGCCATGGCTGAAATGGATCAAGGCTTCCGTGGGCAACACGGTGCGCCTCGTCCCTGTGGAGCAGGTGCACTACCTGAAATCGGATACGAAATACACCCTGGTGGCCTGGGATGGCGGCGAGGCGCTGATTCGCAAAACCATTCGCGAGCTGGCAGATGCGCTGGACCCCGCTTGTTTTGCACAAATTCACCGCTCGGTGATTGTCAATTTGCAACAAGTTGCCCACTACACGCACAGCAGTGGCGACTCGGGGGAAGTGCGACTCAAGGGAAGAAGCGAGACCCTACCAGTGAGCCGCAGCTACCTGCACCTGTTTCGACAAATGTAGCCCCGCGGTTTACCTGCATTGGCTGGACTGCCAGGCGGTGGTCCAGGCCAGCAGAGCCTCTGCAATCGCGCGGTGAGGGGTCGGCGCCAAACCCAGTGCGCCAGCGGCTTGGCGCAAGGCGTGCAGAGCGGCCTCCGCGGTGGATGTATCGATCGCCAGCGCCCCGTTCTGTTTGGACAGCTTTTCACCATTGACTCCCAGCACAAGCGGCGTATGCAGGTAGTGCGGCGTGGGCAGCTCCAGTGCCTGCTGCAACAGAATTTGCCGCGCCGTGTTGTCTGCCAGATCAGCACCCCGCACCACGTGGGTGATGCCTTGTGCAGCGTCGTCCACCACCACGGCCAGCTGGTAGGTGAAGCAGCCATCGGCGCGCTTCAGGACGAAGTCGCCGACTTCGTGTGCGACGTCTTGCTGTTGCGTGCCGAGCCACCGGTCTAGCCAATGGATGGGGAAATTCGCTACTAATTTCGTAGTGGCTTGCGCAACTTCCACGGGGGCTAGAGGCCGATTTTCCACATGAAAGTCGGTACGCAGGCGCCACGCGCAGTCGGTAGGGCGGGGCCCGAGCCCAGGTGGCGTTTCACCTGGCTGCGGCGCGGCCTCGGGCCTGCAGGTTCCGGGGTAAACCAGTTCGCCATGGCGGGCACGCGACCGCCCGCGTTGCTGCAGGGCGGATGCAATGTCCTTGCGTGAGCAGGTGCAGGCGTAGGCCAGATGGCGTCCAATGAGTGCGTCCAGCGCCTGCTGGTACAGCGTGGACCGGCTGGATTGCAGGACCACAGGCTCGTCAGGATGCAGCCCACAGGCGTTGAGTTGCTGCAGGATGCGCCCGGTCGCGCCGGGTACCGTGCGGGGCGTATCCACATCTTCGATCCGCACCAGCCACTGGCCTGCATGTGCGCGGGCGTCAAGCCAGCTGGCCAGCGCCGCCACCAGCGAACCCGCATGCAACGGTCCGGTAGGCGATGGTGCGAAACGACCTCGATATGCCAACGTGGGGGCTTTGTTTACACAATGGCCAGAGCCAGCTCCAGACCCGACACAAACGCGTTTTCTACGCGGTGGCCCAGGCACCAGTCGCCGCACAATCCCAGACCGGCTTTGGCGTCCCACAGGTGGGACTTGCCCAGAGGTTGGTCGGTCTTGGCGTAAAGCCAGCGTTTGCTGTCGGTGTGGGAGGCTTCAGCGCGGATGCCGGTGACTTCTGCAAAGGCCTTGGTCAACTTGGCCTCTACGCGCTTGGGGTCGTCGTGCAGGTGTTCTTTGGACCACTCGGCGCTGGCCTGTACGGTCCAGCGCTCCACGGCACCACGGCCCGGTTTACTGGACTCGCGGGTCAGCCAGGCAATGCGGTGGTGGGTGCTGCGTGCGGCGTTCCACTGCGGGCCGATGGCCGACATGCCGGGTTGCATGGCTTGCGGGAAAGCGAGCATCAGCGTCCAGCAGGGCGATACGGTGACGCCGCTGGTTTTCTTGAGCAAGGCCGCGGCTTTGGGTGTGTCTTTGAGCAGCGCCTGCGCCTGTTCTGCGGGCACCGCCAGCACAACCGCATCGAAGCCTCCGTAAACGTGGCTGCTGTCGGCCGTACCCAACGTGCGCAATTGCCACTGCGCCTTGTTCAGTGAGTCGCGCTCAATGGCGGTAACCTGCGTTTGCAATTCCAGCGATTGGGATGCGACCAGGGGCTGCGCCCAGCGGCGCACCAGGGTGCTCATGCCGGGTACGGCGACCCAGTGCGGCTCGCGGGCTGCCAAACCGGCCGCGGCCACGCGGCCATGCTCATCCAGAACCTGCACGGTATTGGCGCTCCAGCGTTTGCACACATTGGGCGTGGTTTGCATGGCTTCGACAAAGCGCGGGTCGCGCACGGTGAAGTACTGTGCGCCGGTGTCAAAGGTGCCAAAAGGGCTGTTGCGTGTGGCCATGCGGCCACCCACGGTATGGCTTTTCTCGAAAACGGTCACGCGGTGGCCCGCCTGCACCAGCGTGCGCGCGCAGGTGATTGCCGCCATGCCTGCTCCAACGATTGCAATATGTCTGGAAGTGGTCATGCGGGTTGTCTCCAATAGTTGAGGTGTTACGGGCAGTTTATACGCCTGCCGACGCTATGGCGGCCGGGGCACCGGATTATTCAGGAATGTGTCCGCGGTGTTGCTCCAGCAAAGCGGCACGCGTCGTCGGGCTCTCCAGTTGCTTGAGCCACCATTGCAGGGCACGGCCCTGGGTAGCTGTTTTGCCGCCGCGCCAGGCGTAGTGGATGGACACTTGGCGTTGGCCGCGCTCGGTCTTTTTGACCACCAGACGGCCTGCGTCGATGTAGGCATCGGCCATGCAGCGCGGCAGGCTGCCCACGCCCAGGCCGCGCAATTGTCCGTCGAGCTTGGCCTGCATGCTCCCCACGGTAAACACGTCCTGCCCACTCAATAAACCAAAGGTCAGCCCACGGCCCCGCTGCACCGAATCGGCCACTGCCACGGCCCGGTGCTGCTGGATCACCGCATCACTCAATGGCTCTGGCGCGGTGGCCAGCGGGTGGTGGGGCGCCACTGCGAACACAAAGGCGACAGTGCCCAGGGGTTTGCTGTGCACATCCGGGTTGGTGGCGGCGTCGGGCGTGACGCCAATAGCCAGGTCGGCCTGGCCGGATGTCAGTGCCTCCAGCGTGCCGGACAGGGTTTCATCCCGTAGACGGATGCGCGTGGGCGGTGAACAGGAGAAAAAGCTCTCGCACAGCTCCATGACCGTGCCCTTCGAGATGATGGTGTCCAGCGCAATCGTGAACTGGGGCTCCCACCCGGTGGCAACGCGCTTGACCCGGTTCGCCACGGCATCGATGTCGTTCAGCAGGCGCGCGGCTTCGCGCAGCAGCTCGGCACCGGCCTCGGTCAACTTGGCCTGCCGCGAGCTGCGGTCGTACAGCAGCACGTCCAGGGCGTCCTCGATCTGGCGCACGCGGTAGGTCAGGGCGCTGGGTACCATGCCCATGGCACGCGCGGCCGCCGCAAAGCTGCCTGCTGCGGCAATCGACTGCAGCATGGCCAATGCGTCGGGGGTCAATACATCGCGGGCGGTTTGCATGAAGTAGTCGTTTAAGTTGAATGGATTTGAATGATGCCATCAATAGCGGTGGATGGAAATAGGTCGCGCCAAGCCTAAAGTTCTGGTTATACAAGGAGTTTTTATGTTGACCGTTCGCAAATCTGCAGACCGTGGCTACGCCGACCATGGCTGGCTCAAGTCGTTTCACAGCTTTTCGTTCGCGGGCTATTACGACCCGGCGCACATGGGCTGGGGCAACCTGCGCGTCATCAACGAAGACCGCATCGCGCCGGGCACCGGTTTTGGCGCCCACGGCCATCGCGACATGGAAATCATCAGCTATGTGATCTCCGGCGAGTTGGCCCACAAGGACAGCATGGGCAACGTCAAAGGCATACCGCCGGGCGATGTGCAGCGCATGAGCGCGGGGCGCGGCGTGCAGCACAGCGAGTTCAACCATGCTCCCAACGCGCAGACCCACTTCTTCCAGATCTGGATCGAACCCAACGTGAAGGGCATTGAGCCCGGCTACGAGCAAAAGACCATTGATGCTGCACAGAAGCAGGGAATGTTGCGTCTGGTGGCGTCGCCCGATGGTGCGGACGGCTCGGTGTTGATCCATGCCGATGCCCACATGTACAGCGGGTTATTCGATGGCGCTCAAACCGCAACGCTGGCGCTGGACTCCAATCGCAAGGCTTATGTGCACCTGGTGCGCGGCGACATTGCCGTCAACGGCACTCCCTTGGTCGCCGGCGACGCGGCGCTGCTTGAGCATGAGGGCCAACTGCGGCTCGACGGCGCCAACTCGGCTGAAGTATTGGTCTTTGATTTGCAGGCATAGTTTTCTTTTTTATTGGTCTACAAGGAGTATTCAGATGGCAAAAGTAGTCGTGGTTTTTCATTCGGGTTACGGTCACACCCTGCGCCTGGCGCAATCAGTGGCACAAGGCGCAGACGCCGAGTTGCTGGCAATTGATGCGGATGGCAATTTGCCCGACGCAGGCTGGGAGACCTTGGCTGGCGCCGACGCCATCATTTTTGGCTCGCCGACCTACATGGGCAGCGTGAGCTGGCAGTTCAAGAAATTTGCCGACGCCAGCAGCAAGCCCTGGTACACCCAGGCCTGGAAAGACAAGATCTTTGGCGGCTTTACCGCCAGCGCCAACGTCAATGGCGACAAGCACTCTACCTTGCACTACTTCATGACGTTGGCCATGCAGCACGGTGGCATCTGGGCAGGCACGGGCCTGAACTACAACAACACCAAGGCCTCGCAGCGCAGCGATGTGAACTACCTGGCCTCCAGCGCAGGCCCCATGGCGCAAACCCCGGGTGATGCCAGTGGTGAGGAGATGAATGCGGGTGATCTGGAAACCGGTCGCCTGTTTGGTGCGCGCATTGCTGCTTTGGCTGGAAAATAGTAGTCAAATGTGCCGCTAGACCTCGTGGAATGTGCGTAAGCAGCTACTAAAAACGGAGCAAAACATTCCTCTTTTTGGGTACCGCAAAGTCGCCGGGAGCGAGGGTGGTAGGGCGTTCTGCGCAGGTCAAGGAGGAGCCCGCAAAGCGGGCGGGGGACACGGAGCAGAACGTCCTGCCGCCCTCGCTCCTTTCCTTAGCAGTTGACGGCCTCGGGATTCGGGCTCAAATGGGCGTCCACCGCCCGCCGCGCATCAAACACAAAGCAGCTTCCCTGGTAGTGCGAGCCGTCGGTTTCCTCAAAGTACTTGAGGATGCCGCCCTCAAGCTGGTAGACCTGGCTTAGCCCCAATTCCTGCATCAGGATGGCGGCCTTCTCGCAGCGAATACCGCCGGTGCAAAAGCTGACCACCGTTTTGCCTTCCAGCTCGGCCTTGTGGTCCCGCACGGCCTGCGGAAATTCGGTGAATTTGGTGATGCGCCAATCGATGGATCCCGCAAAGGTGCCCGCATCAACCTCAAAATCGTTGCGCGTGTCCAGTGTCACCACAGGGCGGCCCGCGTCATCGTGCCCCTGGTCCAGCCAGCGCTTGACTGTGGCTGGGGCCACCGCCGGAGCGCGCCCTTCAGATGGCCTGATGGTGGGGTAGTTCATGCGGATGATCTCGCACTTGACCTTTACCAGCATTTTTTTGAACGGCTGCGTGTTCGACCAGCTTTCTTTGGGCGAAATGTCGGCAAACCGTGCATCCTGGTGCAATTGGGCG